>CALWNS010000204.1 GCA_944382805.1 uncultured Gemmiger sp.
AATCGGTGGCGTGCGCGCCGGTCAGCTTATAGACCAGGTAATCCTTGGGCAGCAGGATCTTGGCGATCCTGGCAAACAGTTCCGGCTCGTTTTCGCGCATCCACAGCAGTTTGGGCGCGGTAAAGCCGGCGAACGCGATGTTGCCGGTATACCTGCTCAGCGTTTCGCGGCCGACGACCTCGTTCAGGTAGGCGGTCTGCTGGGCGGTGCGGCTGTCGTTCCACAAAATGGCCGGGCGCAGCACCCGGCCGGCAGCGTCCAGCGCCACCAGGCCGTGCATCTGGCCGCCCACGCCAATGCCCTGCACCTGCGCCGCGTCAAAGCCGCGCAGCAGCGCCGGGATGCCCTGCAAGCAGGCGTCCCACCAGCCGGCGGGGTCCTGCTCGCTCCAGCCGGTGTGCGGCATGGAAAGGGGATACTCCACCGAGAAATCGCTGCACACCGCGCCCGACCGGTCCACCAGCAGGAACTTGCAGGCCGAAGTGCCCAGGTCAACGCCGATAAAATACATAGAATGACCGCCTCTCTTTTATAAATCGTATTTGCATAAGTGTGCCTTCATCATACCCCACGGCCGGCGGGGTGTCAATAGCCAAAACCACCAAAAACGGCGGCGGCAAACCGCGCAAAAACGCCAAAAACCCGCCCGCAGCTTGACAGCGCCCACCCCGGCCGCTACAATGAAAGAAAAAACAGCAGCCCCTTACTTTTATAAAATTCCATGAGGTAAGTATGGAACAACTCAACCAGACCGCCACCGAACGGCGGCGCATCACCCGCAACCGCATCTACCGCTACCTGTACGCCGCGCCGCAGGGCCGCGCCAAGCAGGAGATCGCGGACGACCTGGGCCTGAGCCTGCCCACCGTGCAGAAAAACCTGAACGAACTGCTGGCCGCCGGCCTGGTGTGCCCCAACGGCGAATGCGAGTCCACCGGCGGGCGGCGCGCCGCGCGCCTGGCGGTGAACGAGAACGCCCGCTTTGCGCTGGGGGTGTCGGTCTCGGGCGAACATTTCCGCATCCTGGCGGCCGACCTGCGCTTGCAGGAGGTCGCCTACCGCAAGTGCACCCACCCGCGCACCACCGACCCGGCCGCGCTGGGCCGCCTGCTGGCCGCCGAGCTGGCGCGCTTTTTGGCCGATTTCGGCTTAAACCCGCAAAAGCTGCTGGGCGCGGGCGTGGCGCTGCCCGGCATTTTGGACGCCGGGCGCACGCGGCTGCTGAATTCGCCCACGCTGCACCTGCGCGACGCCGACCTGCGCCCCCTGGCCGCGGCGCTGCCCTGCGCGGTGCAGTTTTGCAACGACGCGGCCGCCGGCGGCTACGCCGAATGGTTCGCCCGCCGCGACCTGGGCAGCATGGCCTATGTTTCGCTGGAGGGCGGCGTGGGCGGCGCGGTGCTGCTGGGCGGCACGCCCTACGCCGGGGCCAACGGCCGCAGCGGCGAGTTTGGGCATATCTGCGTGCAGCCGGGCGGCCTGCCCTGCCAGTGCGGGCGGCAGGGCTGCCTGGAGGCGTACTGTTCGTCGGCGCGCATCTCCACCGACCTGGGCGTGACGGTGGAGCAGTTTTTCGAGGGCCTGGCCGCCGGCAACCTGGCCTACCGCACGCTGTGGCAGGACTACCTGACCCACCTGGCGGCGGGGCTGGCCGCCGTGCGCATGACGCTGGACTGCGACATTGTGCTGGGCGGCTACCTGGCGCAGTACCTTGGCCCCTACCTGGACGAGCTGCGCCGCCTGACCGCCGCCCGCGACCCCTTTGACGACACCGCCGCCTACGTGCGCCTGTGCCGCTACCCCCGCCACGCCGTCCCCCTGGGCGTAGCGCTGCACTTCATCGACCGGTTTTTGCAGGAGCTGTAAGGGGCGCGACCGTGGTTTGTACGCGCGTTACCGTAACATTGCGCGTTTGCCCTGGTTCGTAGGGGAGGGCCATGGCCCTCCCGGGGACGTACCCGCCGCCGCAAGGTTTGCGGGAGGGATAAATCCCTCCCCTACAAATGGTTTTTACGCGCGCGGCCGTACCGTTGAGATTTTGCCTTGCCCCGTAGGGCGGGCGATTTCGCCCGCCGCACCTTGGGAAAATCCAAAAATCGGACGCGCCTGCATTTTTTGAAAAATCATCGGTCCGGCGGGCGTGAACGCCCGCCCTACACATAGAATTGACATTCGTTATAAACATTTGCCGCGCGGCACCCTTGGTTCGTAGGGGAGGGCCATGGCCCTCCCGGGGACGTGCGGGGTGCGGCAAACGCCCACGGGAGGGGCGTGTCCCTCCCCTACAAACAATATATACGCCCGTTTCCATCCCGTAGAGCCTTCGCCTTGCCCCGTAGGGCGCAAAATTTTGCCGCGCATTGCCTCCCTTGTCAAAGGGAGGTGTCGCGGCCGCAGGCCGTGACGGAGGGATTGCTTCGCCTTGAAATGCCGTTTATAAACAGCATATAGCCTAAACGCAATCCCCCAGTCTGCGGCTTGCGCCGCAGCCAGCCCCCTGTGACAAGGGGGCCTAAGTGGAGGGCCGCGTTCCTCCCTTGCCCATTGCCCGCGTTCGCGGGCGGTCATTAAGGAAACAACGCTGCGCGTTGCTAGCCCGCATCGCGGCATAGCTGCTCAAGCGGTTTACCCCCAGTCTGCGCAGGCTTCCGGGAACGGCATTCTACCGGCAAGCAATCCCCCAGTCTGCGGGCTTTGCCCGCAGCCAGCCCCCTTTGACAAGGGGGCCTATTTCCCGTTCCCCCTGCCCATACTATACACAAACTACCCCGGGAGGTGCCCACCATGCCGCAAACGCCGCAGACTTTATTTGTAAACGGACCCATCCTGACCATGGACGACCGGATGCCGCGGGCCGAAGCCCTGCTGGTGCGGGGCGGGCGCATCGCCGCGGTGGGGCCGCGCGCGGCGGTGCAGGCCGCCGCCGAAAGCCCGCAGGTCGTGGACCTGCACGGCGCGGCGCTGCTACCCGCCTTCATCGACCCGCACAGCCACCTTTCCAGCGTGGCCATGTCCTTACAGCAGGCCGATGTTTCCGCCGCGGCCGACTTTGACGGCCTGATCGAGCTGATCGGGCAATATATCCGCCAAAACAAGGTGCCGGCCGGCGCGTGGGTCACCGCCCGCGGCTACGACCACAACGCCCTGGCCGAGCGCCGCCCGCCCGACCGCGCGGTGCTGGACAAAGCCGCGCCGCAAAACCCGCTGGTTTTGCAGCACGCCTCCGGCCACACGGGGGTGTTCAACACGCCGGCGCTGCAGGCCCTGGGCCTGGACGCCGGCGCCCCCGACCCGCCCGGCGGCCGCTTTGGCCGCGGCGCGGACGGCGCGCTGACCGGCTATGCGGAGGAAAACGCCTTTATCCAGGCGCTGCACCGCGTCCCCACGCCGGGCGGCGCGCAGCTGCTGGGCTGCTACCGCCGCGCGCAGGAGCTGTACGCCAGTTACGGCATCGCCACCGTGCAGGACGGCATGATCGTGGACCAGATGGCCCCGCTGTACGCGGCGCTGGTCAAGGCCGGCGCGCTGTTTCTGGACACGGTCGCCTATGCCGACTTCCGCAGCTGCACGGCGCTGCACGCGCAGCTGGGCGAACACTGGGGGCGGTACCGCGGGCGGTTCAAGATCGGCGGCTACAAAACCTTTTTGGACGGTTCGCCCCAGGCGCGCACGGCCTGGCTGCGCCAACCCTACCTGCCGGCCGAAGGCCAGGACCCCGGCTACTGCGGCTACCCCGCCCTGGGGGACGAGGAACTGTACGCCCAGCTGTGCCGCGCCCTGGCCGAAGGCCGCCAGGTGCTGGCCCACTGCAACGGCGACGCCGCGGCCGCGCAGTACCTGGCCCAGTTCGCGCGCGCCAAAGCCGCCTGCCCCGGCGCGCCGGACGTGCGCCCCGTGATGATCCACGCGCAGTTTTTGGGCCGCGACCAGCTGCCGCAGCTCAAGGCCCTGGGCATGATCCCCTCGTTTTTTGTGGCGCACGTCTACCATTGGGGCGACGTCCACCTGCGCAACACCGGCCCGGCGCGCGCCGGGCACATCAGCTGCGCGGGCGCGGCGCTGCGCGCGGGGCTGCGGTTCACCTTCCACCAGGACGCGCCGGTCATCCGCCCCGATATGCTGGAAACGGTGTGGTGCGCCGCCAACCGCCTGACCCGGGGCGGCGTGCTGCTGGGCGCGGACGAGCGCATCCCGGTGTACGAGGCGCTGAAAGCCGTGACCATCAACGCCGCCTACCAGTATTTTGAAGAAAACGAGAAGGGTTCCCTTGTCCCCGGCAAACTGGCCGACCTGACCGTGCTTTCCGCCGACCCCCTTGCCGCCGACCCCGCCGCCCTGCGCAGCCTGAAGGTGCTGGCCACCTATAAGCAGGGCGAACCGGTCTGGCACGCCGCGGGGTAAGGCCCGCCGCCAATATCGGCCGCGCGTTACCCCTACAGCGTAAATTTCACGTTCGTTACAAATATTGGCCTGCGCGGTGACCGTGGTTCGTAGGGGAGGGATTTATCCCTCCCGGGAACGTCCCCCATCGCCGCAAACGCCCCCGGGCCGATCTCCGGCCTAAGAGCCGCCGCTGCGCGGCGGTTGGCCTCCGAAACGCGCCTGCGGGCGCAGCAAGACCGTTCCCTACAAATGATTTATACGCCCGTCACCATTTCGTAGAATGTTTGCCTTGGTTCGTAGGGGAGGGCCATGGCCCTCCCGCAAACGTACCGGCCGCCGCAAGCACCCGCGGGAGGGATAAATCCCTCCCCTACAAACGGTTTTTACGCGCGCAACCGTTCCGTTGCGCGTTTGCCTTGGTTCGTAGGGAACGGTCTTGACCGTTCCGGGAACGTACCCGCCGCCGCAAACGTCCCCGGGAGGGGCGTGCCCCTCCCCTACATATAATTTATACGCGCGCATTGCCATCCCGCAGAGCGTTTGCCTTGCCCCGTAGGGCGGGCGATTTCGCCCGCCGCACCTTGGAAAAATTCCAAAAAACGGGAACGCCGATATTTTTTGAAAATTTATCGGTTCGGCGGGCGTGAACGCCCGCCCTACACACGGCCTTTGCACCAAACACAAAAATTCGGCCTTCGCGGCTCTCTTGGTTCGTAGGGAACGGTCTTGACCGTTCCGGGGGCGTATCGGTTGCCGCAGCGCCCCCGGGCCGATGCAAGCATCGGCCCCTACAGCGTAATATTTGCGCCCGGCGCAAATATTTGGCCGCGCGGCGCCCGTGATTCGTAGGGGAGGGATTTATCCCTCCCGGGGGCGTACCCGCTAGCGCAAGGCCCAGCGGAACGGTCAAGACCGTTCCCTACAAATGGTTTCTACGCCCGTCACCATTCCGTAGAGCGTTTGCCTTGGTTCGTAGGGGAGGGCCATGGCCCTCCCGCAAACGCCGCCATATACCACAAACCGCAGGGGCCGATGCTTGGCATCGGCCCCTGCTGCATTGTCCGCGCGCGGCGGTTTTATGTTTCGCTTTCCACCAGCTGGCGGGCCAGGGCGGCGGCGCCGACGGTGCCGGCGCGGTAGCCCATGGTGCAGGCCAGCAGGCGGGTGTGGCGGGCGGTGTCGGCCGCGCCGTACACCAGCGGGGCCACCGCCCGGCGCAGCGGGGCCAGCAGGGCTTCGCCCTGTTTGGCCACGCCGCCGGAATAGCCGATGACCTCCGGGTACAGCAGGTTGATCACATCGGCCGTGCCGCGCGCCAGGTACATGACATAGCGGTCCACCACCGCCCGGCCGGCGGCGTCGCCCGCCGCGGCGGCGGCGAACGGCACGCGGCCGTCCAGGCCGTTTGCGGCGGCCAGCGCGTGCATGGCGCTTTCCGGGTGGTCGGCCATGGCCTGGCGGGTCATGCGCAGCAGCCCGGTGGCGGAGGCGTACATCTCCAGGCAGCCGCGCCGCCCGCAGGTGCATTCCACGCCGTCCGGCTCCACCACGATGTGCCCCAGCTCGCTGGCCGAACCGTCAAACCCGGTCCACAGCCGGCCCTGCAGCACGATGCCGCCGCCCACGCCGGTGCCCAGCGTGATGATAACGGCGCTGTGCGCGCCGCGCGCGCAGCCGTACAGGCTTTCGGCCAGGGCGGCCACGTTGGCGTCGTTGCCCAGGGCCACCGGGCGGCCGGTCAGTTCCCGCAGGCAGGCGGCGGCGGCAAAGTTGCGCCATTCCAGGTTGTTGGCGTACACCACCACGCCGGCGCGGTCGTCCACGGTGCCCGGGCACCCCAGGCCCAGCGCGGCCACGTCCTGCCAGGGGCAGTTCGCCTGGCGCGCCACGGCAAAGGCCAGGGCGGCGATGTCGGCGCAAAGCGCCTGCGGGGGGCGCACGCCGCCGGTGGGGGCGCTGGCTTCGGCCAGCACCCGGCCCTGCGCGTCCACCAGGGCGGCCTTGATGTTGGTGCCGCCCAGGTCGATGCCGATATACAGCATAATAACCCTCCTTTGGGTCGCTCAGCCCACGGTCTGGGTGCCGTTCTGGGCGGGGGTGAAGGTCAGGTCGAACTCGGCGGCGTGCAGGGTGGCGGCGCTTTCGTCAAAGCGCACGTCCCGCGCGCGGCAGGCGGCGGTAAATTCGGGGAAGCCGCCGTCCTCCCGCCGGCTGCCGCACACCACCAGGTAGGCGGTATTGGGCGCCAGGGCGCGCTTTTCGCAGCCGAAGCGCACATCGCTGTGGTCGGCCAGCGGCGCGCTGCACCACACGCCGATGTAGGAATCTCCCTTGCGGCCGAACAGCCAGCCGCCGGCCTGCGCCGTCTCGTCAAAGCGGGCGGCGTCCCAGTACAGGTGGGTAAAGCGGATGGGGTAGGTGTCCGGGATGCAGTACACCGCGCCCAGCACGCGGCCCTGCTGGCGCAGCGCCGGCATAACGCCGTTGCCGAACCAGTAGCCGGGGCGCACCTCGGTGGCCACGTCGCAGGTCTGGCCGGGGTGGTTGGCGAACACCAGCAGGTCGGTGTCCAGCGCGGCGCTCCACATATGCTGCTGGTAGCCGTACTCGCCGGGCTGGAACTGGGTGGTGCCGTGGAAATGCTCATTGAGCGATTTGACGTAGATATGGTGGGCCTGCATCTCCTCGCGCTCGTCCGGCTGCCACACGCGCGCCGTGCCGTCGCGGCGCGGGCTTTGCACGCTGGTCAGCATATAGTCGGGCGTTTTGCACACCTCCACCACCGCGTTGCTGGTGTTGTAGCGGAAGTTGCCGGTCTCGGCCATCAGGGCGGGGATATCCGCCGGCATGGCGTAGCCGGTGGTGGCCGCGGCGCTGAGCCATTCGTTGCACACATAGGGGGCGGTGCGGTCCGCAGCGTACACCATGCCCTGCAGGCTTTCGCGCCAGGGGCACAGCACGCCGCCGTACACGCGGCCCATGGGCGAGACCACCACGCCGCGGAACACATGGCGGGCCATCTGCCGCCACAGCAGGTCGCAGGCTTTGCGCGCGCCGGCGGCCAGGTCCGGCTCGGCGTAATCGACCAGGTTGAGCAGCGCCGCGTAGGTGATGGGGGTGTACACGGTGGAGTTGAACTCGTCAAAACCCTGTTCGTTCACGTCCTCCAGCCATTCGGCAATGCGGGCGCGCGCTTTTTGGCGCAGCGCGCGGCCGGTCAGGCCGGAGCGCACGAACACCGCGTCCGGGTAATAGCCGCCGAAGAAATAGGCGGTCTGGTAGAACATCAGGGTGTGGTTTTCGCTCCAGAAACACATACAATCCTGGCCCGGCTCGTCCATCCAGTAGCGGAAGTTGAGCATCACGCGGCGCAGTTCGGCCTTGAGGTCCTGGGGGAAGTCGTATTCCTGGATATAGCGCACCAGCGCGCAGGTCATAAAGTCGGCGCAGTCCATGCGGCGCTCGATCTGGTCCAGCGTGACGGCCAGCTCGGCGTGGTCGCTTTCGGGGAAGCGGCCCAGCGCGCAGCGCGCCAGCATGGGGTACAGCGCGAAACCGTCGGTCTCCTCGCGCCGCATGGAGCCGATGGCGGCGATGTTTTGCAGCATCTGCTCATCGCTCAAATGGCTGCGGTAGACGGGCGGCTGCAGCTCCGGCCGGGCAAAGGTGCGGCGCAGCACCGCCGGGCCGGCGGGGATCTCCAGCGTAAAGTGCGGCTTGGGCAAAAGCTCCACCGTTTGCAGGCCGGCGGCCTCTTGCAGGGTAAAGCGCGGCGCGGTGCTGCGGAAGTCGTAGTCCGGCTCGTGGTAGCGCAGCTGCGCGCCGGCGGGCAGCGGGCCGGCCGTGCGCAGTTCGCCGCCCGCCAGCACGGCGGAGTCCAGCAGCGCGGCCGCGTGCAGGCAGGGGCGCACGGCGTCCGGGTCCGGCAGGGCGCAGCGCACGGCGGCGGGCGTATCCAGCAATTGCAGGGCAAAAGCGATGCGCGTATCCCGCACGCCGACCGTTTCCAGCCGCAGGTAGACCTGGTTGCGGCCGGCCTGCAGGTCCAGCGCCAGCTCCTGCCGCTGGCAGGGCTTGTAGCACGGCAGGGCGATGCCGCCCGCGTGCTTTCCGTTGACCCACACATCGGCGGCGTCGTAGCTCCACAGCCAGGCGCGCAGCGTGCAGGGGCGCTCGGCCCACAGCTCGGTCACGGCGTGCAGTTCGACCCGGCACGGCTCGATATAAAAGGTGGAATCGTCCAAAAAGATGTTGCCGTGGGAATAGTAGAACTGCCACGGCTGGCCCAGCGGGCTGGGGCCGCCCAGGCGGACGGCGTCCGGCGCGGGCGGGGCCAGCGGCTCGTGGCGGGCGGCCAGCGCGCGCATGGCTTTTTCCATGCGCAGCTGGTTTGTGTCCCGCACATCGCAGCGGAACTCGCTTTCCTTGCGGCCGGTCGTTAAAAATCGGGTCAGGTACCCGTCCTGCGGCAGCGCGCAGGTGTCCAGTTCGTTTACAAATCCAGTCATAGCCTTAAACCCCATGATAAGCCCGCGCAATTTTGCACGGGCCTGTCCTTATGATGTTTGTTGTCGGTTGCCGCCCGGCGTTACAGCGCCCAGGCGAAAGAAATGATCTCGAACGGGTGGTAGGGGATGGCGGCGGTCGGCTCGCCCTCGGCGTCCTCCAGCAGGTTGACCGGCTGCACGGGGGCGTGCAGGGCCAGCGTGCCGCGCGCGCCGTTCGTTTCGACCAGGCGGGCCACCACCTGCTTGCCGTCCTCGCTGACTTTCAGCGCCTGCAGCACCAGCTTGTCGCCGGCGGCGGCCAGGTCGTCCAGCCAGGGCTGCAGCGCGGCCGGGGCGGCGGCGGGCAGGGCCGGGCGGGTCAGCGGCACGTTCTGTTCCAGCGCAAAGCGGTTGATGCCGGCGGCGATAAAATCGCCCGCGTGCGGCAGGATCTGGTAGCAGAAGGCGTGGCGCCCGCGGTCGGAGGTGATGTCCGGCCGCATGGTGGCGCGCAGCAGGCTGAGGGTGACGGCGTTGCCGCCCACGCCCACGCCGTACATCCCTTCGTTGACAAAGGCCACGCCGGCGCCGGTCTCGCCCAAATCGCACCATTTGTGGCTGCAAACCTCAAAGCGGGCCTGCTGCCAGGTGGTGTTGCGGTGGGTCTCGCGGCGGATAAAGCCGGCGGAGGTATCGCACACCAGCTCGCGCGTGAGCACGTTGACGCCGAACTCCGCCTTGGCCAGCTTGTGCGTTTCGTGCCAGTCGACCTCGTTTTCCACCTCGATCATGCGGCTTTGGGCAAACAGGCGGATGATGCGGGTCCAGGTGCTGTCCTTGGTGGCGACGGTGGCGGCAAACTCGGCCATGGTATCGTCAGCATAGCGCAGGGCCAGCGGCGCGGCCACGGCCAGGGTCAGCTCCTTGTCCTTATAGTTGGGCAGGATGTCCCAGGCGTCGTAGGTGCCGGGCAGGTCCTGGTAGATGTGCAGGCGGTTCCACACGCCGTCCACCCATTCGCGGCCCAGGGCTTTGTCGTACACGCTGGTCAGGCTGCCGTCGGCGGTAAAGGCCAGGCGGTAGACCGGCGTTTCCACCTGCAGGCCGTCCTGGCGCAGCCAGCCGGGGCAGGCGGGCAGGGCGGGCAGCGTTTCGGCGGCGGCCAACGCCCCCAGGTCCGGCTGCACAAAGCGGCCGCGCACGCCGCAGCGCTCGACGGCGCCGCTTTCGTCCGGCACGAACACCGGCGCGCTGCGCTTGAAGTTGAGGGTGTTGAACCAGCGGTCGCCCGCGCCGCGCCAGCCTTCCAGCGCTTTGCGCACCTGGGCGTAGTTTTCCATCGCGTCCTCGAACACGGGGTGGATGTGGCTGCCGGGCAGGATGTCGTGGAACTGGTTGACCAGGAACTGCTTGTACACCGCGCGCAGGGCGGCGGCGTCCATCGGCTCGCCGGCGGCGGCGCGCAGCACGCCGAGGATCTCGACGTCGCGCAGCGCGAACTCCAGTTCGCGGTTGGCGCGCTTGAGGTCGGCCTTGGTGGTAAAGGTGCCGCGGTGCATTTCCAGGTACAGCTCGCCGTCCCACACCTCCAGCTTGTCGTTGCCGCCCAGGTTGCGGTCCAAAAATTCCTGCGCGCCCATGTGCTCGGTCTTGGGCATGACCGAAAGCTTGTCGAACCGGTGCATCAGTTCGATCATTTCCTCGGTCGCGCCGGAGCCGCCGTCGCCGTAGCCGAACATCGAAAGCGTCTGGCCGCCGGTCTCCTTGTCCTGGTAGGCCTCCCAGTTTTCCTGGATCTGGCTGGGCATATTCCAGGTGATAAAGTGCGTGGGCGGCACGCTGGCGTACACGGTGGTGCCGTCGATGCCCTTCCACAAAAAGTTGTTGTGCGGGAAGCGGTTGGTATCGTTCCAGGTGGACATTTTGTTGGAAACAAAGTAGTCCACGCCGCCCTTTTTCAGGATCTGCGGCAGGATCCAGCTGTTGCCGAACACATCGGGCAGCCAGGCGTTGCGGATGGTGCGCCCGAACGTCTTGCGGAAATACTGCTGCCCGTACAGCAGCTGGCGGGCCAGGCTTTCGGCCGCCGGCACGTTGCAGTCCGGCTCGACATACATCGCGCCCACCGGCTCAAAGTTGCCGGCCGCGACCTTTTCTTTCAGCTCCGCAAACAGGTCGGGGTAGTATTTTTCCAGCAGCTCGTAGGTGTAGGCCTGGGTGTGGGTGTACTTAAAGTCCGGGTAGCGGTCCATCAGCCGCATCTGGATCAGGATGGTGCGGGCGTTTTTGTGTACGGTGTGGATCAGCCGCCAGTAGTACGCCAGGTCCAGGTGGCTGTGGCCGACCAGCGCCACGTTGCCGGTGCCCTTAAAGTCGTCGTTGGCATAGATGACGTCCGCAATGTACTGCCGCGCCGCGCGCACCTGGCGCAGGAACTCCTGCTGCTCCGCGCCCGCCAGGCGCATATCGCCGGTGGCCAGGTCCTCGCCCGCGCGCAGGGTGTCAAAGTCGATCAGATCCAGCGCTTTGGAAAGTTCGCGGTTCAAAAACTTGCGGTAATCCTCGTTGAAATAGCTGCTCTTGGCCACGTCCAGCAGCAGCTGCAAGTCGTAGAACAGGTCCAGCACGTCGTGGTGGATGGTGGCCAGGTACAGCCCCTGGAACACCTGGCGGCAGCCGCGCAGGGCCATGGCGTCGGGGTTGCGCTCGTCGTCCGGCTTGGAGCGGTTGTAGCCCTCCATCTCGATGTCCAGCTCGTCGCTGTCGATATAGGGGCTGAGCAGGCAGCGGTCGCGGTTGGGGTCGATGCCGCCGATGTATTTGCCGTTGACCTTGATGATGACTTCGGCCGCGCTCCACAGGCTGAGCCACAGCTCCTTGCCCTTGAGTTCGGGCGGGACGGTCGCCTTGCCCTTAAAGAACACGGTGCCGTCCGGCGTGTAGTACAGCTCGCCGCGGCGCAGCGGGTGCCAGTCGTTGGCGTATTCGTACTCGTTTTCGCCCACCTGGCGCGCGTCGCGGATCACAAGGTCGGTCACTTCCACCTTCTGGTCATAGACCGCGCGCTTGAGCCAGTTGAAGCGCAGGTCGGTGTATTCCTCCGGCCGCATACTGCGGCGGACCACCTGTACAAAAGCCATTCGTCTCCCTCCTTGATTATACGCTTAAACGGTATCCCAGAAAAAGGGTTTTTTGCGCTGGAATTCGATCTTGATCTCCCGCCCCAGTTCGCGGCGGGCTTCGGCGCAGATCCAGTCCATGCAGTCTTTGGCGATGTTGCACTTGGAGCATTCGCCCTGCAGCTGCACGCGGACGGTGTCGCCCGCAATGTCCACAACGTCGATCCAGCCGCCGTCCCCGCGGACTTTGGGGGCTACGACCTCGGTCAGATAGGTCTTTAGTTCCATACGGGACCTCCCTTGGCAAAAAAGGGCGGGCCGCCCCATCCCGCTGGGGCGCTGGGCGGCCCGCCGTGTTGTAAAATAAGCTGTTTTCCTGCCGGGTTTAGCCCTTGACGGCGCCGCCGGTCAAACCGTCGATAAAGTAACGGCTGGCGACGATGTAGATCAGCAGGATGGGGACGATGGCGATCACGGCGCCCGCGAACATGATGTTCCAGGCAGCCGCGCCGTCGCCGGAGTTCTTGAGCATATTGACGCCGACGGTCAACGGCCGCTTGGAAGGCTCGGTCATGGTAAAGACCAACGGCATAATGTACTCGTTCCAGCCGCCGCGGAAGGAAAGCAGGGCCACGGTGGCCAAGATCGGGCGCAGCAGCGGCAGGATGATCTTGTAGAACGTCTGGAAGAAGGTGCAGCCGTCAATGGTGGCGGCTTCGTCCAGTTCCTTGGGCACGCTCTTCATGTAGCTCATGATCAGGAAGATGTAGGTGGCCTGGCCGCCGGCCGCCGAGATAAAGATAACGCTGAACAGCGAGGTGTTCATGTGCAGGCTGATGGCCAGTTCGAACAGCGGGCGCAGCGAGACGGAACCGACGTTGATGAACATGAACGCCATAAAGGTGCCGTAGATCAGCGCGCGGCCGGGGAACTTGCGGCGGTCCAGCACATAGCCGGCCATGGAGGTGACGAACAGCGAGAGCAGCATGACGCCCACGGCGATCACGACGCTGTTCATGGTGTAGGTGCTGAAGTCGGCCTGCTGCCAGGCTTCGACAAAGTTATCGACGCTCCACACCTTGGGGAACAGGTTGATGCCGCCGACCAGCAGTTCGGCGTTCTCTTTGAACGAGCCGAACAGGACGTACAGCACCGGGTACAGCGTGAGCAGGCCCACGATGAGCATGAACACGAACAGCAGCCCGCGGGCCACGCGCCCGCTGGTGGATACGACGGCGCCGGAGGAGCCTCTTACGGTTTTTTCTTTAGCCATTTTGCGCCCTCCTTTACATCACGTCGTCCAGCTTGCGGGCCAGCAGCAGGTAGATGCCGGTCACGATGCCGACGATGACCGCCGCCACGATACTCAGCACGCAGGCGTAGCCGATGGACGGGTTGTTCTGGTTGGAGCCGAACAGCAGACGGTAGATGTACAGGAACATGACCATCGTGCGGTTGTTGGGGCCGCCGGTCGTCAAGACCATGATCGACTCGTAATCCTTGAACGCGGTGGTGATGGCCAGCATCAGGATGGTCTTGAGCATGGGGCTGAGCATGGGCAGCGTGATGTGGATAAAGGTGTGCAGCCCGCTGGAGCCGTCGATCATGGCGGATTCGTACACGTCGCCGGGCACGCTGGAAAGGCCGGACATGAAGTAGATCATGTAGTTGCCAAAGCCGCCCCAGATGGCCAGGATCAATACCGCCCACATGGCGAAGCTGGGGTCGCCCAGCCAGTTGATGTTCTGCTTGATGATGCCGGTGGCACGCAGCACGGCGTTGAGCACGCCGTTGTACGCGGCAAAGATGAAGCTGAACACCAGCGCGGCGATGGCGCTGGAGATGATGGTGGGCATAAAGTAGATGACGCGGAAGATGCCCGAACCCATGATCTTTTGCTGCATGAGCACGGCCATGACCAGCGCCAGCGGCAGGATGAACACCAGCTTGAGCGCCGCGTATTCAAACGTGTGGCCCACGCTGGCCCAGAAGGCCGTGTCCTCAAACAGGCGCACAAAGTTGCGCGCGCCGGTAAAGTAGGCGGTCATGCCGTTGTAGTCGTAGCAGATATAGCGGAATACCCACAAAAACGGGTAGACGGAGCACACAAGGAGCATCAGCACCGCGGGGAACATCATCAGGCCGATGGTCAGCCCGTCGCGGGTTTTGATGTGCCCGGTACTTTTGGCCGGAACCGAATCTTTCATAACACAATTTCCCCCTTGGTCGTTTGGTTTTGGCGGGGGAGGGGCTTTTTTATTGCACAAAAAGCTCTCCCAAAAAATAGGTCCTCCCATGCGGGGGCCCGCATGGGAGGACACCGTTCTGCTTTGGGTTTTGGCGCAGGGCGTTCAGCGGCATCCCTGGGGACGCTCGCCGCCCCCTACGGGTCCAGGGCCGGGTAAGCGCAGCTTATTCGGCCGAGTAGGTGATGGTACCGGCGCTCGGGTGAGCGGGGTCGTAGTCCTCGATGATCACGCGCTGGGTGCTGCCGTTCTGCAAAGCGCGCTCCAGGGCGTCGTTGTAACGGGTGTTCAGGTCCTCGATGCACTCGTCGGCGGTGGCGTTGCCCAGGATGGCGTTCCAGATGGTGATGCCGTAGTCATCGCCGTCCACGGTAACGGCCGGCGGGGTGGGATACACGTCCTCGTAATCCTTCAGGGCGAAGTCCGCCAGGCGGCCGGTCTTGGAAGGGTCGATCTTGCCGCTCATGTAGCTGGACAGGGGCAGGGTGTAGCCGCCCTCCAGGTAGCCCTTCATGAAGTCCTCGCTGGAGAAGTACTTGATAACCTCCCAAGCCTGGTCCTTGCAGTCAGAGTTGGTCAGCATGGTAAAGCCGAAGTTGGGGGTGCATTCCAGCGCGCCGGTGACCTCGCCGTTCAGCGTGGGCAGTTCGGCAACGCCCCACTCGAAGGAGCAGGGGAACTGGTCGGTAAAGACGCCGGCTTCCTGGGAAGCGTTGCCCCAGATGGCGAAGGCGCCCTGCGCGAACAGCGCGCGGGAGTTATCGACGCCCTGGGTCTCGGAGCCGGGCAGCTGGGACTGATCCTTAAAGATCTGCTGGGCCTGCTCGATCAGGGGCTTCCAGCTGGAGAAGTCGTAGGTGCCGGTGGTGTAGTCATAGCCGCGATAGGTGCAGCCGCTCATGGTGCCGACGCCTTCCAGCCAGCGGCCGAACGGGCCGGAGGAGGTAAAGCCGAAGCCGTAGGTGGAGCCGCCGCCCGCTTCGGTCACGGCCTTGCCGGCCTCGACCAGTTCGGACAGGGTGGTGGGCACGCTGTCATAGCCGGCGGCGGACAGCAGGTCGGGGTTGTACTCGATGCGGGTGCCGGAGCGCACGCCGTTGGCCACCCAGTAGATGTCGTCGCCGATGGAGTTCAGGCCCTCGTACATATGGTCATAGGCCTCGGTCACGGTCTGGAACTCCTCGTCCTCGGCAATGTAGCTGCTCAGGGACTCGAACATACCGCCGTTGACGTAGTCGGACAGGGTCATGCCGTCCGAAGCGGCGATGGTGATGACGTCGGGCGCGGTGTTGGCCTGGAACGCCATCTGGATGGAGTTGGCCCAGTCGTCGGTCATGATCGTGTACTCGATCTGGATGTCGGTGTGGCTGGCGTTGAACTCCTCGATCATCTGGGTCATGTAGGTCTCGTCATGGCGGTTGTTGGACCAGACTTCGACCACGACGGCGTCGCCGGAAGCGGCGGCCTCGCCGGAAGCGCCCTCGTTGGTGGCGCCTTCGCCCGCGGTGCTGCCGGAGGAACCGGTGCCGCCGCAAGCGGCCAGCATACCGGCGGCCATGGCGACGGCGGTCACCTTGGCCAGCGTGCGTTTGCTTGCAAGTTTCATGTGAAATTTCTCCTTTCTGAGCTTGCCTTTTCCCGGGGAACGCCCCGGTTTGTCTGGACTCCGCCGCTCGACCCGGCGGTGTCCCGATGTAAACATCCTACCCATTTTTGCTTGTGTTTTACAGGACGTTTTTCATCGGAAGTGTAACACTTCCCAATGAAAACAGTCAAAACGGCTCATTTTACACAAACCGGTGTTTTTGGATTTGTGCTGTATGCACAAAAATCCTATGGGCGGACGTTGCAAAGCATTTTTTGGTATGGTATAGTGTGTGCAGCGAAAGACCGGCCGCGCGCCGGCAAGATCATCGGGAAAGGCCCCGCGGGGCCTTTCCCGCCGGGGGGCGCCCCCGGCGCTTTCTTTATTTTAATTATACACCCGGGCAGAATTTGGGAGGTGGGGGCATGAACGAGAAGGTCACGATCCTGATCGCGGACGACGAGCGGTCGATCCGCACGGGGCTGAAAGCCATTGTGGAACGCCTGCTGGAACAGGCGCTGGTGGTGGGCTGCGTGGATACCGGCGTCAAGGCGCTGGACATTTTAACGCGCTACAAGCCGGACATCGCCATTTTGGACATCAATATGCCGGAGATGGACGGGCTGGAGGTCATACGCCGCGCCGGCGAACAGGCGCTGCCCACCCGCTTTTTGATCCTGAGCGGGTACGAGGAGTTCGCCTATGCGCAGAAAGCCATCCGCTACGGGGTAAAAAGCTACTTCCTCAAGCCGCTGGATATGGAGGAGTTCCGCGCCGCGCTTTTGCAGCAGTGCCAGGAGGTGCTGGCCGGCCGCAAGAGCGCGCCTTCGGACACGGCGACCCTGGCGCGGCTGGTGGAAAGTTCCCGCGTGCTGTTTTTGAACCGGCTGCTGGGCAGCCGCGGCGGGTCGAACGCCGCCGCCATGGAAAGCCTGCCGCTGAACATTGCAAACGGCCCCAACTGCGTGGCGGTGTTTTTGCTGGGCCGCGCGCCGGGCGCGCCCGCCGCCGCGGCGCTGCTGCGCGAGGTGGTGGCCCCGGCGTTTTTCGGCCTTTCGGCCGAATGCTGGCTGCACGAGGACGACCAGATCGTGGCGCTGTTCAACGTGCCGGCGGGCAGCACCGCCTGCCCGGCGGACCTGCGCGCGCGGCTGGTGCAGTGCGCCGGCGAGATGCGCCGCCGCGGCGCGCGGGTGGACGTGGGCCTGGGCGACGTGGCCCCCGACTGGAACCAGACCTGCCATTCCTTCTCTTTGGCGCAGGAGGCGCTGACCTACCGCATCTACAGCCCGGACATCGATGTGTACGACCCCGGCGTGATCACGCAGCAGCGGTCGGCCTTTTCGCGCGACAGCATCGACTTTGCCCCGCTGATCGACGCCATCCTGGAGCATGACGCCGAGGGCATCCGCACCTACTGCGATGCGTTTTTCCAGGCGCTTTTGTACGTAAAAATGCCGCCGCCCAGCTTTGTGGTGGGGATGTGTATGTACCTGGTGCTCAACACCCAAAAGCAGATCCAGGAGCGCCAGCCCGACCGCAAGCTGGAGCTGGAATTTTCTTACGACGAACTGAACGACTACGACAGCCTGGACGGGATGCGCGGCTGGCTGTACGACTTTTTTGCCCGCTACAGCGAGCTGATCCGCGATACCGATACCGGCGACAACCGCCTGATCCGCACCGCGAAGGAGTATATCCGCGACCATTTGAGCAGCAACCTGAAAGCCCGCGACGTGGCCGCCCAGGTCAATTTGAGCGAGGCGTACTTTACCATCTATTTCAAGGAGAAAACGGGGGTCAACTTCCGCGATTATCTGCTGCACGCGCGCATCGAACAGGCCAAGCGCCTGCTGCGCAGCCAGAACGTGAACGTGAGCGAGGTGGCCTACCGCACCGGCTACCAGGACTACCGCAGCTTTTCCCGCGCGTTCAAGCACGAGACCGGCTTGACGCCCTCGGAGTACCAGAACCGGCAAAAGGGCGAAAAGTAACGCCCCGCGCCCCGCTTGGCAAAGGGGGTAGGTATGCAAAAGATCCGTGAATATTTCCGCACGCGCATGGCGGCGCGGCTGTGGCTGGCGCTGGTGGGCACGGTGTTGTGCGTGACGCTGTGCATCCTGCTGCTGGCCGCCGTGCTGTTCAACGGCTTTATGATGGGCAACGCCGCCGGCGCCGGCGCGCGCCAGACCCAGGCCGCGGCGTCCGATTTTGACCGCAGCTTCCGCGATATGATGGAGCGCATGGTGTGGCGGGCCGCTTCGGCCGATTTTGTGGAGCACGCGTTGGCCGCCGCCAGCGCCGACGACGCGGGCTTCACCGCCGCCAATAACGCGCTGCAGGACGACATCGACGCCTTTATCCACACCAGCGACCTGGTGCGCACGGCCATGGTGGTCACGCCCGGCAGCCGGCCGGGCTGGCGGCCGCACGTGTACTATTTCTACGGCCAGAACCCCGGCGGCCGCACCGAGCAGCTGCTGGACTTTGACCTTACCGGCGTACAGGGCATCACCATGCTGCCCGCGGCGACCGACCCGGTGTACGGCGGGCGGCTGGTCATCCCGCTGGTGGTGCCGCTGTATTTTAACACAAACAGCCTGCTGCTGGTGCAAAGCGACCCCGCGCGGGCGGATGTGATCCTGTACCTGTTTTTGGACGCCCAGACGGTGGCCGACCACCTGGCGCTTTCCTGCGATGAGGAATACCGCGGCACGCTGTACCTGGCCCGGGCGGACGGCACGCCGCTGAGCCTGGCCGCCGGGGCCGAAGGCCCCGCCGCCGACCCCACGCTGCGCGCTTTGCTGGGCGAAGCCGCCGGCCGCGGCGAACGGCAGCTGCGCTATAAGGGCGACTATGTGTACCTGGAGCCGGTCTCCGTGTGGGACGGGCTGTACCTGGTCAACGTCCTGCCGCAGGAAAACCTGCTGGCCTGGCGCGATACCATCTTTACGCTGCTGCTGCTCATCGCGCTGACCAGCGTGGCGGCCATCACGCTGGTGTGTACGCTGCTTTCCTCCTCGATCGCGCGGCCGATGCACACCCTGACCGAGACGGTGCGCCAGATCGAGGACGGGCGCTATACCGGGCGGCTGCAGTTCCCCGGCCGGCAGGACGAGATCGGCCAGCTGGAACGCGCGCTGGACACGATGCAAAAGACCATCGTGCGGCAGATGCACGACATCCGCGCCACCGAACAGGAAAAGTTCAACACCCAGATGCAGCTGCTGACCGAGCAGATCAACCCCCACTTTTTGTACAACACGCTGGAGTTCATCAACATGGAGGTGCTGACCGGCCGGCCGGAGAACGCCAGCCGCATGATCGCCGCCCTGGGCGAATACTGCCGCATCTCGCTGGCTTACGGCGACAACGCGCACAGCATCGCCCGCGAACTGGACCAGGCCGCCGCCTATGTGGACATTATGAGCGACCGGTTCAGCCATGCGGTGGAGCTGGTGGTGGACGTGCCGCCCGCTTTGCGGGAAAAAATGCTGCTGAAATGTACGCTGCAGCCGCTGGTGGAAAACAGCCTGAAGCACGGGTTCGACCTTTCGGGCGGCGGGGTGCCGCTGCCGCCCAAGGTGTACGTGGCCATGCGGGTGGAGGGCGCGGATCTTGTGATCGCCGTGACAGACAACGGCCAGGGCATCGACATCCCGCGCGCGGAAAAGATCCTGCGCGAAGGGCGCGGCGGCCAGAAGGACCGGCACATCGGCCTGCACAACATCTACGAGCGCCTGCGTGCTTATTACGGGCGGGCGGATTTTACCTTCACCTCGGCCCCCTACTTTGAGAACACGGTGGAAATACGCCTGCCCGCGCGCTTTTTTGACTCTTGCGCCCCCGGCCCTGCCGCCGCCGGGCCGCCCGGCCCCGATGCGGCCGCGCCAAAAACTTGAACAAAACTCCAGTAAACTGAACGGCAGACCATAGACAACCCCCGTCCCCTGCGGCTATCGTAGGGATAAAGCGGCGGCGGATTTTAACTTTTTCGGCAGCCCGCAGCGCCGCGTGGGCAAGTACCAGACAAACAAAGGAGACCCGCTATGCAAAAGAATTTTGAACGCCAGGCGGCCATGACCGTGGACCGCGACTTTACCATCGCGCCGGTGGACCCGCGCATTTTTGGTTCTTTTATCGAGCACCTGGGCCGCGCCGTGTACGACGGCATCTACTGCCCCGGCCACCCGCAGGCCGACGCGCAGGGCTTCCGCAAAGATGTGATCGAGCTGGTGCGCGAACTGGGCGTGCCGGTGGTGCGCTACCCCGGCGGCAACTTTGTTTCCAGCTTTGTGTGGGAGGACAGCGTCGGCCCCGTGGCCCAGCGCCCGCGCCGCGTGGAGCTGGCCTGGCGCAGCACCGAGACCAACGAGATCGGCATGGACGAATTTGCCGACTGGGCCAAAAAGGCCGGCACCGAGGTGATGATGGCCGTCAACCTGGGCACCCGCGGCATTGCGGACGCCTGCAACCTGCTGGAATACTGCAACCACCCCGGCGGGGCCAAGTACAGCGATATGCGCATTGCCAACGGCCACAAGGAGCCGCACAACTTTAAGGTGTGGTGCCTGGGCAACGAGATGGACGGCCCCTGGCAGTTCGGCCACAAGACGATGGACGAATACGGCCGCCTGGCCGCCGAGACCGCCAAGGCCATGAAGCAGATCGACCCTTCGATCCAGCTGGTGTCCTGCGGCAGCTCCAACGACCATATGCCCACCTTCCCCCAGTGGGAGGCCACCACGCTGGAGCATACCTACGACTATGTGGACTTTGTCTCGATGCACCAGTACTACGGCAACGAGAAAAACGACACGCAGGACTTTTTGGCCTGCAGCGACGATATGGACGCCTTTATCCGCACGGTTGTGGCGGCCTGCGACTTTGTGCAGGCCAAAAAGCGCGGCAAAAAGCGCATTGACCTGAGCTTTGACGAATGGAACGTGTGGTTCCACAGCAAGCAGCACGACGACGACCACATGGCCAACCAGCCCTGGGGCGTGGCGCCGCCGCTGCTGGAGGACATCTACACCTTTGAGGACGCGCTGCTGGTGGGCGAGATGCTCATCACGCTGCTGCGCCACGCCGACCGCGTCAAGATGGCCTGCCTGGCCCAGCTGGTCAACGTCATCGCGCCCATCATGACCGATCGTAACGGCGGGCCGGCCTGGCGGCAGACCATCTACTACCCGTTCCTGCTGGCCTCCCGCTACGGCCGCGGCACCGCCATGCTGCCGCTGGTGCTTTCGCCCAAAGTCAAGACCAGCAGCCACGGCGAGGTGGACGCGCTGGTGGCGGTGGCCGTACACAACGAAGCCGCCGGCGAGCTGACGCTGTTCGCCGTGAACCGCGACTTGGAAAACGGCCTGACGCTGCGCGCCGCGCTGCGCGGGTTCGAAGGCTACGAACTGGCCGAGTGGCTCTCGATGGAGGGCTTTGACCTGAAGGCGACCAACTCGGCCGAAAGCCAGGCCGTGCGCCCGGCGGCGCGCAGCGGCGCGGCGTTCGAGGACGGCGCGCTGTGCGCCCCGCTGTCCGCCGCTTCGTTCAACGTGCTGCGCCTGAAAAAGAAGTAAGGAGGGGCGGCCCGATGCTGTTCAAAAATTCCGATACCGCAGCCACCCCGCCCATGGGCTGGAACAGCTACGACTACTACGACACCACCGTGACCGAGGCCGCCGTGCGCGCCAACGCCGAGGTGATGGCCCGCGAGCTGCGCCCCTACGGCTGGCAGTATGTGGTGGTGGACATCCAGTGGTACGCCAGGGACGCCGGCACGCGCCGGCAGGAGTACCAGTACATCCCGTTCGGCGACCACGCCATGGACGAATACGGCCGCCTGCAGCCCGACCCGGCGCGGTTCCCCTCTTCGGCCGGGGGCAGGGGCTTCGGCCCGCTGGCCGACTATATCCACAGCCTGGGGTTAAAGTTCGGCATCCACATCATGCGCGGCATCCCGCGGGCGGCGGCCCACCGCCACCTGCCGGTACACGGCACGGCCTACACCGCCGCCGACCTGGCCGACTACGCCAGCATCTGCGGCTGGAACCCCGATATGTACGGCGTGCGCGCCGGCCACCCGGCCGCCCAGGCGTACTACGACGACCTGATCGCCTTGTACGCGGCCTGGGGCGTGGACTTTATCAAGTGCGACGACATCGCCAACACCAATATCTACCCGCACGCGCCCTACAGCGGCAAGGCGGAGATCGAGTACCTGCACAACGCCATCCTGCATTCGGGGCGGGACATCGTGCTTTCGCTTTCGCCGGGGCCGGCCTTGATCGAACAGGCGTGGCACTATGCGCAGAACGCCAATATGTGGCGCATCACCGACGATCTGTGGGACAAGTGGGCGGATGTGCGCGCCATGTTCGACCGCTGCGAGCTGTGGCAGAACCATGTGGCGCCCGGCGCGTTCCCGGACTGCGATATGCTGCCGCTGGGGCGCATCGGCGCGGGCTTTGGCCCGGGGGCCGAGCGCGATACCCGCTTAACGCGCGACGAGCAAAAGACCGTGGTGACGCTGTGGTGCCTGTTCGGTTCGCCCCTGATGCTGGGGGCCGAGCTGACCCGCCTGGACGAATGGACCAAAAGCCTTGTCACCAACCGCGAAGTGCTGCGCCTGCTGCCGCCAAGCTACCGCCCGCGGCAGTTCGCCAAGGACGAAGCCGGCTGCGTGTGGACCTGCACCGGCCCGGCGGACGAAACCGGCGCGCCGGAGCGGTATATCGCCTGCTTCAACTTTACCGATGCGCCGCGCGCGATGGCGGCGGATACCGGCGCGGTGCAGGCGTTCTGGCCCGCCGGCCCGGCCGCGCAGGCGCGCGAGTTGTGGACCGGCGAAACGCTGGCCCTGCCGGGCGGCCGCCTGGTTTGCACCGTGGCCCCCCACGGCGCGGCGCTGTTCCGCCTGGTTTGAGCCTTGACGGCCGCCGCCCGCGGCCCTATAATGATACACAGCGCAAGCAGCGCTCCGGTCACGGCCGGGGCGCTGTTTATTTGTGTTTTTGGGAAAGGGGAGGACAGCGTGCGCGGTTCGGTACAGGAATTGACCAGCGGGCCGGTGATGCCCACCATGCTGCGGTTCGCGGTGCCCATGATCCTGGGCGACCTTTTGCAGCAGTGCTATAACATTGCCGATACGCTGATCGTGGGCCGGTTTTTGGGCGCGGGGGCGCTGGCGGCGGTGGGGTCGGCGTTTTCGCTGATGACCTTTTTGACCTCTATCCTGCTGGGGCTGGCCATGGGCAGCGGCACCGTGTTTTCGATCCGCTTCGGCCAGCGGGACGAGCAGGGCCTGCGCGAAAACGTGCTGGCCTCGTTCGTGCTGCTGGCGGCGGTCACGGCGGTGCTGAACGTCGCCGTATACGCGGGGCTGGACGCCATTATCCGGGCGCTGCGCACCCCGGCCGAGCTGGTCGGCCTGATGCGGGAGTATCTGCGCGTGATCTTTGCCGGGCTGGCGGCGGTGTTCCTGTACAACTTTTTTGCCGCGCTGCTGCGCGCGCTGGGCAACTCGGTGGCGCCGCTGGCGTTTTTGGCGGTATCGGCGGCGCTGAACATCGTGCTGGACCTGTGGTTCGTGGCCGGGCTGGGCCGCGGCGTGGCCGGCGCGGCCGAAGCGACGGTGATCGCGCAGTATGTTTCGGGCCTTGGCATCGCCGCGTACACCTGGCGGCAGTTCCCCGGCCTTGTGCGGCGCGGCGGCGTGCGCCTGCGCCGCAGCCGTCTGCGGGAGATCGCCGGGTTTTCGGCCCTGACCTGCCTGCAGCAGTCCATCATGAACCTGGGCATTTTGGCGGTGCAGGGGCTGGTGAACAGCTTTGGCACCGCCGTGATGGCCGCCTTTGCCGCGGCGGTCAAGATCGATGCCTTTGCCTACCTGCCGGTGCAGGATTTTGGCAATGCGTTTTCGATCTTTGTTTCGCAGAACTACGGCGCGGGCCGGCGCGACCGCATCCGCCAGGGCATCCGCGTGGCCGCGGCGGCTTCGATCGGGTTCGGGGCGGCGGTGTCGCTGGCCGTATGGCTGCTGGCCCGCCCGCTGATGTGCCTGTTCATCGACAGCGGCGAGACCGCCGTGATCGCGGAGGGCGTGCGCTACCTGCGCACCGAGGGCGCGTTCTACGCGCTGATCGGCGTGCTGTTTTTGCTGTACGGGCTGTACCGCGCGCTGGGCCGGCCGGGGATGTCGGTGGTGCTGACCGTCATTTCGCTGGGCCTGCGCGTGGCGCTGGCCTACACGCTGGCCGCCGTGCCCGGCGTGGGCGTGGCGGGCATCTGGTGGTCGGTGCCCATCGGCTGGCTGCTGGCCGATGCGTTCGGCCTTTTGTATTACCGCGCCCGCCGCCGCACCCTGCTGCCGTAGGGGCCTGTAGGGGACGATGCTTGCACTGCGCCCGCAGGCGCGTTTCGGAGGCCAACCGGGCCGCAAGGCCCGGCTCTTAGGCCGGAGATCGTCCCGGGCGCGTCCCCGCCGCCGCAAACGCCGCGCGGAACGGTCAAGACCGTTCCCTACAAATGATTTATACGCCCGTCACCAGTCCGTTGCGCGTTTGCCTTGGTTCGTAGGGGAGGGCCATGGCCCTCCCGCAAACGTACCGGTTACCGCAAAGTTCGCGGGAGGGGCGTGCCCCTCCCCTACAAACGGCCTATACGTCCGTCTCCGTCCCGTAGAGCGTTCGCCTTGGTTCGTAGGGAACGGTCTTGACCGTTCCGCGCACGTATTGGCCGCCGCAAGGTTCCCGGGAGGGATAAATCCCTCCCCTACAAACGGCCTTTCCGCCGAGCGCAAAGGGATGACCGCCGCGTTACCCTTGGTCTGTAGGGGACGATGCTTGCATCGTCCCGGGCACGTCCCCGCCGCCGCAAAGCCCCGCGGAACGGTCAAGACCGTTCCCTACAAATAATTTTTACGTCCGTCACCATCCCGTAGAGCGTTCGCCTTGGATCGTAGGGGAGGGCCATGGCCCTCCCGGGTACGTCCCCGCCGCCGCAACCCTCGCGGGCCGATGCAAGCATCGGCCCCTACAAACGGTTTGTACGCGCGTTGCCATACCGTTGCGATTTCGCCTTGGTTCGTAGGGGAGGGCCATGGCCCTCCCGGGGGCGTGGCGGTTACGGCAAGGTTTGCGGGAGGGATAAATCCCTCCCCTACAAACGGTTTTTACGC
>CALWNS010000205.1 GCA_944382805.1 uncultured Gemmiger sp.
ATCGGCAGCCCCAACCTGCAGGTCATTTTTGACCCGGTCAACCTGCTGGACGATGCCAACGTCGGCCATTGCCAGGAACTGTTCGCCCGCTGTATCGAGCTGCTTGGCCCGGACATCGCCGCCGTCCACCTGAAGGACTACAAGCACGGCCCGGACGGCCGGCTCGTTACCATCGGCGTGGGCGCGGGCCTGGGCGAGATGGACTACGCCCCCATCCTGCGCTACCTCAAAGCCGAAAAACCGTATATCTACGCCACGCTGGAGGATTCCACCCCCGCGGACGCGCAGGGCAGCGCGGCCTTTATCCGCCGCGCATACGAGCAGGCGTAAAAGGGAGGGGCTGCCCCGTATGTGGGAAGAACACGCAGAATTCCGCGTGGAATACGCGGCGGACGGCACCATCCGCACGCTGCAAAACCAGGCCGACCCCTATGCCATGAACTGGGCCGAAGGCACGCGCCGCTGGGGCGCGGTCACCGCGCCAAAAGGCATTGCGGTGCGGCGTGTACACAGCTGGCAGGGCGACGAGCTGGAACAGCGCCTCCAATTTACCAACCAAAGCGCGCGCCCGGTCTACTTCCTGCGCGGCGATTTGGGCGTCTGCCTGCCGTTCAACGATAACTACCAGCAAGCCGCCGAATGCCTGACCCGGCGCTGCCACACCCACATTTTCTGCGGCGGCAGCGCCTCCTGGGTCATGGCGCTGCGCATGGGCGGCGAGGGCCGCCACCTGGGCCTGCGCCTGGTGGAGGGCAGCTTTACCGGCTACAGCGTCGAGCGGGACCTGGCGCAGCGCAGCAACGACCGCGGGGATTTTATCCTGCACCCCGGCGTTCCCTGCCTGCAGCCCGGCGAAACGGCAACGGTGGCCTGGCGGCTGTTCTGGTTTGACGACCCGGCCGGTTTTATGGCCGCCCTCAAGCGCAGCCGGAACTTCCCGGTCGTGGAAGCGCCGCACTTTACCTGGTTCCTGGGCGAGCGGGCCGCCGGCACCGTTACGGCTGCCGGCCCCCTGGCGGTTTTCTGCAACGGGGAACCGCTGGACTGCCGCTGGGAAACCGGTCGGGACGGCTGTGTCGGCCGCTTCTCGTTCCCCGTCACGAGGGAGGGGGAGTACCGCCTCACCCTGGGCGCGCCGCACGGGGGCGCCTGGGCGCTGTTTTACGGCGCGCCGCCGCCGGAACGCCTGGCCGGGCAAAGGTGCCGCTTTTTGGCCCGACACCAGCAGGAGGACCGCGGCGCGCTGCGCGGCGCGTACCTCATTTACGACAACGAAGAACACGCGCGCTACTATTCCCCCACGCCGGACCACAACGCCGGGCGGGAGCGCGTGGGCATGGGCTGCCTGATGGCGCTGTGGCTGCGCGACCACCCGGACGCGGCGCTGAAGGCCAGCCTGGACGCCTATGCGGCGTTCGTTCTGCGGGAACTGTATGACGAGCAGACCGGCGACGTCGGCAACGATCTGCACCACGACCAAAGCTGGGACCGCTTGTACAACTACCCCTGGATGGCGCAGTTTTTCCTGGAGCTTTACCGCCTGGAGGGCGACGCCGCCTGGCTTTTGCGCGCCGGCCGCTGCCTGCTGCGCTACTACGAAAAAGGCGGCGCGCGGTTTTACGCCATCGGCGTGCCCGGGGCGGAACTGTACCGGGCGCTGCAAGCGCAGGGGACGCAGACGGCGGCGGAACAGGCACAGCGGCTCAAGGCCTGCCTGGCCGACCACGCGCAGTATATTGCGCAAAACGGCCTGGACTACCCCGCGCACGAAGTCAACTACGAACAAAGCATCGTGGCGCCGGCTGTCGGCATCCTGCTGCAAGCCTGGGAGGTAACAGGCGAACAGGCCTGGCTGCAAGAGGCGCTGCGCCACCTGAACGTGCTGCTGCTGTTCAACGGCAGCCAGCCGGACTACCATCTGTACGAGACCGCCATCCGCCATTGGGACGGCTACTGGTTCGGCAAGCGCCGGCTGTACGGCGATACCTTCCCCCATTACTGGAGCACGCTGACCGGGGTCGAATGCGCGCGCCTGGCCGGGATCGTAAAAAGCGGCGCGGCCGCGGCCGTCCCGTACGAAACGCTGGCCCGCCGGGCGGGAAATTCGCTGCGCGGCGCCCTGTGCCTTTTCCGGCAGGACGGCTCGGCATCCTGCGCGTATGTGTATCCGCATTCCGTCAACGGCGCGCCGGGCGCGTTCGCTGACCCCTGGGCCAACGACCAGGACTGGGCGCTGTACTATGCGTATAAATACCGCACGTTCTGCGCCCCGCAGGGGAATGCGACCTGACCCCACCCCAAAACGGCACGCGCGGCGCTTTGCGCCGCAGCCCATAACAACAAACAGGAGGTAATCACTATGTCTGTCTGCACACCGAAATCCTTTGACCTGACCGGCAAGGTAGCGCTGATCACCGGCGCTTCTTACGGCATCGGCTTTGCCATTGCGACCGCCATGGCGAACTGCGGCGCCACCATCGTGTTCAACGATATCAAGCAGGAACTGGTGGACAAGGGCCTGGCCGCTTACAAGGCGGCCGGCATCGACGCGCACGGCTATGTCTGCGACGTGACCGACGAGGACGCCGTCAACGCGC
>CALWNS010000206.1 GCA_944382805.1 uncultured Gemmiger sp.
CGCTTGGACGCGCCCGGCTCGTCGCTGCGCGCGGTCAGGCGGCAGGCGCATTGCAGGAACGAAAGTTCGTGGTACCGCGCCCAGGCCAGGATGTCCTGCTCCTTCACGCAGTACAGCGGCCGGATCAGCTCCATGCCGGGGAAGTTCTTGCTGTGCAGCTTGGGGATCATGCCCTGCAGCTGCGCGCCGTAGAACATACTCATCACCGCCGTCTCGATCACATCGTTCAGGTGGTGGCCCAGCGCGATCTTGTTGCAGTCCAGCGCCTGCGCCTGCTTGTACAGGCAGCCGCGGCGCATACGCGCGCACAGGTAGCAGGGGTTGCGGTCGGTCTTGGCGGTCACGGCAAAAATATCCGTCTCGAACACCTGGATCGGAATGCGCAGCAGCGCGGCGTTCTGTTCGATCTTTTGCCGGTTGGCCGGCGCGTAGCCGGGGTCCATTACCAGAAAGACCAGCTCGAACGGGACCTCGCTGTGCCGGTGCAGTTCCTGCATCAGCTTGGCCAGCAGCATGGAATCCTTGCCGCCGGAGATGCACACGGCGATGCGGTCGCCTTCGGCCACCAGCTCATAGCGCTTGATGGCGGCGATAAACGGGTTCCACAACTGTTTGCGGTACTTTTTGATCAGGCTGCGCTCGATGCGTTCGCAGCGGTCCAATTCGCGGGGCATAAAAACTCTCCTTTGCGGCCAGGCAGGGCGCTTTCACGCCCGGGGGCAGCCGGCCAAATCGCGGATCACTTCCCCCGCCAAAATCAGCCCCGCCACAGGCGGCACAAAAGCATTGGAGGCGGGGCTTGTCCGTCCACTGCCCGCCCGGGCCGTATCCAGCGCCCCGCCCTGTGGGGCCGCGTCCGTCCGCGGCAGTTCGCGCGAATAGACCACCTTCAGTTTTTGGACGCCGCGCTTGCGGCACACGCTGCGCATGGCCCGCGCCAGCGGGCAGACCGATGTTTCGTACAGGTCCGCCACCTCGAACGCCGTCGGGTCCAGCTTGTTGCCCGCGCCCATCGCGCTGACGGCCGGCACCCCGGCCTGCTGTGCGCGCCAGGCAAGCTCCGCCTTGGCGCTGACGGTATCGATGGCGTCGACCACATAATCATAACAGGCAAAATCAAATAAATCAGCCGTCTGCGGGCCAAAAAACACCTTGTAGGTGCGCACGCGGCAGTCCGACGCAATGGCCGCAATGCGGGCGGCAAAGGCGTCGACCTTATATTGGCCCAGCGTTTCGTGGGTGGCGATGATCTGGCGGTTCAGGTTGGTCAGGCAGACCTTGTCGTCGTCGATCAGGTCCAGCGCGCCGATGCCGCTGCGCGCCAGCGCTTCCACAGCATAGCCGCCTACGCCGCCCACGCCGAACACCGCCACGCGGGCCCGGCGCAGGCGCGCCATGCCCTCTTCGCCCAGCTGCGCCGCCGTGCGTGCAAATTGATCGACCATACCGCCTTCCCCCGCCCTTTTCGCTTTGTCCGCCTGCATTGTAGCACGCCTCGCCTTGCAGTGTCAAGGAAGCCGGCCGGCGGCAGGGTGCTGCTTCCCTGCCGCCGGCCGGCTGTGGTTATTGCTTGGGCGGCCGCGCTTTATGTGGAGCCGTCGTCTTTCTTTGGCGCCGGGTGGCACAAGTTGCATCCCGCGCAGCCGCCGCAGCCGCAGGAGCAGGAATGCTTGCCGCGTTTGCGGTTTTTGTACCCGTTATAGAAAATTGCGCCCATCAGGCCGAAGATCAGGGCCACGCCGATGATATTGGGCAGATTTGCCAGCAGTATGTTCCACATAAGAGTCTCCTTGTTTGACTCGGCGGCTTACTTGTGCTTGTTGCGCCGCAGCAGCAGGTAGAAAAAGGCCGCCAGGATGGCCAGCGCGGCGATGGTGCCGGCGCCGAAGCTCACTTCGCCGGTAAACAGGCCGCCGATCTGGTAGATGACAAGGGCGGTACAGTAAGCCAGCAGGCACATATAACCAATGGCGATGGCCGTCCACTTGCCGTTGTTCATCTCGCGTTTAATGGCGCCCATCGCGGCGAAACACGGCGCGCACAGCAGGTTAAAGACCATAAAGCTGTAGGCGGTCAGCGGCGTGAAGAAGTTGGCGATATTCCCCCAGATCTCCTCGCCCTCCTCCGACACTTCGCCGGCGTAGTGGAACAGGACCGCAAAGGTGGAGACGACATTTTCTTTGGCGATCAGGCCGGTGACCGTGGCCACCGTGGCCTGCCAGTTGCCAAAGCCGAGCGGGGCAAAGACAAACGCCACGGCGCTGCCAATGGCTGCCAGCAGGCTCGTGTTGTTGTCCTCCACCAGGCCGAACACGCCGTCCGTGAAGCCGAAGCCCTGCAGGAACCACAGCACAACCGAGGAGGCCAGGATCACGGTGCCGGCACGCTTGATAAAGGACCAGCCGCGTTCCCAGGTGGCGCGCAGTACGTTGCCCCAGGCCGGCACATGGTAGGCCGGCAGCTCCATCACGAACGGGGCCGGGTCGCCGGCAAAGAGCTTGGTCTTTTTAAGGATGATGCCGGACACAACAATGGCCGCCACACCGATGAAGTAGGCCGAAACCGCCACCAGGAAGCTGCCGCCGAACAGCGCGCCGGCAAACAGGCCGATGATGGGCATCTTGGCGCCGCAGGGAATGAAGCAGGTCGTCATGATGGTCATTTTGCGGTCGCGGTCGTTCTCGATGGTGCGCGAAGCCATCACGCCGGGTACGCCGCAGCCGGTGCCGACCAGCATGGGGATGAAGCTCTTGCCGGACAGCCCGAATTTGCGGAAGATGCGGTCCATGATGAACGCGATGCGGGCCATGTAGCCGATGTCCTCCAAAAGGGAGAGCAGTAAGAACAAAACCAGCATCTGCGGCACAAAGCCCAGCACGGCGCCCACGCCGGCCACGATGCCGTCCACCACCAGGCCGGTCAGCCAGGGCGCGCAGCCCACGCTTTCCATAAAGCCCTGGACTGCGGGCGGGATGATCTCGCCAAACAGCACGTCGTTGGTCCAGTCGGTGGCCATAGTGCCGATCGAGATCGGGAAGCCGCCCATGGCGATGGCGTAGATCAGCGCCATCACGCCGGCAAAGATCGGCAGCGCCGCAATGCGGTTGGTCACGATGCGGTCTACTTTGTCCGAAGCGGTCAGGTTGTCCGCGCGGGCTTTTTTGTGTACGGCGGCGGATACGACCTTGTTGATATAGGCATAGCGCTGGTTGGTGATGATGCTTTCGGCATCGTCCTCCATCTCTTTTTCACAGTCGGTGATGTGCCCTTCGATGTGCTGCATCAGCGCCGGCGCCAGTTTAAGCTCCGCCTGCACCTTTTCGTCCCGCTCGAACAGTTTGACGGCGTACCAGCGCAGGAAGCGGTCGTCCACCTTGCCCTGGATGCTTTCCTCGATGTGGGCAATGGCGTGCTCGACGCTGCCGGTGAACACGTGCGGCAGTTCGCCCGCATGGCCGTTTTTGGCTGCCGCCACGGCCAGTTCGGCCGCTTTGCTGGAGCCTTCGCCTTTAAGCGCACTGATCTCCACCGCCTGGCAGCCGAGCTGCCGGCCCAGCTTGTGCATATCGATCTTGTCGCCGTTTTTGCGCACCAGGTCGATCATGTTGACCGCCATCACCACCGGGATGCCCAGTTCGATGAGCTGAGTGGTCAGGTACAGGTTGCGCTCGATGTTGGTGCCGTCGATGATGTTTAGGATAACGTCCGGTTTTTCGGTGACCAGATACTCGCGCGAGACGACTTCCTCCAGCGTATAGGGGGAAAGAGAATAGATACCGGGCAGGTCCTGGAGGATGATATCCTTTTGCCCTTTCAGGCGCCCCTCCTTCTTTTCCACCGTAACGCCGGGCCAGTTGCCAACGTACTGGTTGGAGCCGGTCAGCGCATTGAACAGGGTCGTTTTGCCGCTGTTCGGGTTGCCGGCCAATGCGATCTTGATTGCCATACAAGTATACCCCATTTCTTGTTTGCCGATGGTTAGATTTCGCTAACCACCGGGCGAAAGATCAGGCGGTCTTTCAACCGCCGTTATACCAGTTCGATCATCTCGGCATCCGCCTTGCGGCTGCTCAGCTCATACCCGCGCACGTTCAGTTCCCTTGGGTCCC
>CALWNS010000207.1 GCA_944382805.1 uncultured Gemmiger sp.
AATCGCCGATTTAAGCAATGTCAACTCCAAACCGCCATATTGGCAGGAATATCCGTATTTACAATCATTGAGAAGGCTGACACCGTAACCATTGTCTGACATATCTGCCCATTTATGGGCGCAGACTTCAAACTGCGCATAATCCCAGGAGGTATTGCTGTGGGTGGGCCGCTCCAGATTGCCGAACTGCATCTCGTAGGTCGCATGGGTCGCGCGCACCTCGACCGGGAAGCAGGCTTTCAGCAGGGCGTCCGGCTCCTGCCAGTCGCACCGAGTGTCAAAGCGGATCAGGCGGTCCCCGGTCAGGACGATCTGTTGCCAGATGGCCGACTGCCCGTAGCGGTACTCCTGTTCCAGCACGGTGCGCACCGGGCCGCACTCCGTCAGTTCGGCCCGTACCCGCCGGGTGACCGGCCAGCTTTTCTCGTAGGCGTAGATCTCGGTGTTCCACGCGCTGAACTGGTGGGGCTTATCCTCATAGACGCGCAGCTCGTTGCCCAGCCCCCCGGGCTCAAGCACCTCCCGCGCCGCCTCTTTGTCAAACAGCGAGGTGATCTGCCCGCTTTCGTTCAGGCAGATGCGGTAGAAGCGGTTTTCCAGCACGCCGTCGAACGCCGGGCGCGCATACGCCTGCGCCGGGCGGTCTGCCAGCCGGTAACAACGGTAGCCCATCGGCGGCAGGTCCCGCAGCAGGACCCACGTTCCCTGCGCGGCGGGCTGCGCCTCGGCCAGTTCACCGTCCGCCGACAAGGTTTTGCCTGCGCAGGCGGCGTCAAGGCGCAGAATGGCGTCCCGCTTCCAGGGCAGCGTATTAAAAACGACGACGCTGCCCGCCGGGGCTTCGATTTTTTCTGCGATGCCGGCCATCGCGTCGGCCAGCATCGCGCCCCCCTGCTGCGACGCCGTATCGTACAGCGCACGGGCGTCCCGGTAGACGTCCCGGATCCCGGAACCCGGCAGCACATCGTGGAACTGGTTGGTCAGGATGCGCTTCCAGTTTTCTTCCAGCAGACGGGCCGGGTAGGCCTGGCTGCGGCAAAGCAGATCCCGCGCCGCGCTCAAAAACTCTACATCGTGGTACAGGACTTCCGCCTTGCGGTTGCTGCGTTTGACGGCGGCCTGCGAGGTATAGGTGCCGCGGTGGTACTCAAAATACAGTTCCCCGTCCCAAACGGGGACAGGTTTGCCCTGTACGTTGCGCGCAAGGTCGCAGGCAAATTCCTCACAGCTGCGCATCTCCACGCGGGGCAGGCCCGGCAGGTCGCGCATAACGTCATAGGCTTCCAGCATTTCCCGCGTGGCGCCCCCGCCGCCGTCGCCGTAGCCGAACGGCAGCAGCACCTCGTCGTTGATGTCCTTCTGGCGGTAGGCGTCCCAGGTGGTCTTGACTTCCCACGGGGCGATCACGCCATTGTAGGTGCCGCCCCAGGTGACATCCTTTTCCGGGCAGGTCCCCAGATGCGCCAGGATCTGCGACCCGTCCGCCCCGCGCCACCAGAAGGTATCATAGGGGAAACGGTCATACTGGTTCCAGCACAGTTTGTTGGTCCAGAACAGGCGGAACCCGCTCTTTTTCAAAAGCTGCGGCAGCACCCAGGAATACCCGAACACATCGGGCAGCCACAGCACATGGCAGTCGACACCGAACATCTTGCGCATATACAGTTTGCCCAGCAGGATCTGCCGTACCAGGGATTCCCCCGAGGGCAGGTTGGTATCGGCCTCCACCCACATACCGCCGGTGACCTCCCAGCGGCCTTCGGCGACCTTTTGTTGGATGCGTGCAAACAGGCCCGGGTATTTTGTGCGGATCATCTCATAGACCAGGGGCGAGCTCTGGCTGAAGCGGTATTGCGGGTACCGCTCCATCAGATGCAGCACCGTAGAAAAGCTGCGGGCCGCTTTTTCCCGGGTATGGCACAAGCGCCACAGCCAGGCCATATCGATATGGGTATGCCCGATGACGGCCACCAGCGGTTTGTCGGCGCCGTCCAGAGCCAGCGCCCCGACCTGCCGTCGCAACTGCTGCCAGGCATCGTGAGCCGACGCGTAAAACGCATGGCTTTGGGGCGCGCGGAAGTCTACGGTGTGGAACGCCTCGTCCACGCATTGCAGCAGCCGCAGCCGGCGCCGGTCCTCAGGGTCCAGCTGTTCGGCCGTTTGGATCAGGCTCCGGGCCAGATGGTACAGTTTTTCTGCCGGGATGTCCACCTGGCGCAGCCACGCCCCCGCAAAGCGGCGGGGCTTCGCCCACAGGCCGGACCAGCAGCGCAGCGCCAGGCAGAGGCGGGGGCGCTGCGTCTGCTGCGGTTCCAGGCGGACGGTATCATGCCAGTTGTCCAGGCCGTGGGTCTCGACGCCGTCCAGATACAACAGGCTTTCGGCCCGGGTATCGCAGCCGTCGCAGTCGCTCATATCCACCTGCAGATCCAGCGGTTGCCCGCGCTGCGCCGGCGGGATCTCCAACACGCCGCGCACCCACAGGACCCGGTCATAGCCGCCCCATGGCTGCCCGGCGCACAGCGGCTGCCAGGCGCTGTCGTCGCAGCCCGGCGCGGCAAAGGCCGGGTCGTCCTGCTCTGTGCAGCAAAGGCCGGTGACCTCCCACGCACAGGGGCAGATCTGCCGCCCGACCTCCCCGGCCAAGTGCTTGAGTTTTGGGATCATGTATCGGTCCATCGTTCATCCTTTCACAGCGCCCGCTGCCACGCCTTCCACGATATACCGCTGCAGGAAGAGGTAGATGACCATCATGGGCAGCAGCATAAAGATGATATCCGCACTGACAAGGGTCCATTTCAGCCCGTATTCGGTGGTAAAGGTATAGATGCTCAGCGGCAGCGTCGTAATGCTGCCGTCGGTAAACAGCATCAGCGGCAGGAAAAAGTCGTTCCAGACCCCCAGCCCGTTGATGACGGCAATGGTCGAGATCTGCGCTTTGGTCAGCGGCAAGATGATCTGGAAAAAGATCCGCAGGTGCCCCGCCCCGTCGATCATGGCAGACTCCGAGATCTCATTGGGCACAGAGCGCATGAATTTGGTAAAGATAAAGATGCAGGTCGCCAGGCCGGTGGCGATATAGATCAGGACCAGGCCCAGATCGGTGTTGAGCAGATGCAGCGCGTTGTACATCAGGAAAATCGGGAAAATGACCGTCTGCACCGAAAAGATCATAGGGATCAAAAACAGCGAGGAAAACACCCCGGCATGGCGGAAGCGCATCCGCGTCAGGGCATAGGCGGCCATCGCCCCCACCAGGACCTGCCCGACGACCGAAAAGAAGGTGATGACCAGGCTGGTCCAGGTGGCGGCCGGGATGTCGCCGTCTTTCCACACCTTGATGTAGTTGTCCAGCGTTGGGGGGAAGCTCGGCAAAAAATTGGTGGTGTAGAAATCCGACTCGGTCTTGAAAGAGATCACCAGCACCAGCAAAAAAGGGAACAGCACGACCAGCGCCATCAGGACAAGGACCGCGATGCGGATGTATTTGGCCCATTTGTTATCGTCTTTCATGCTTCCACCGCCTCCTCCTTTTTTGTAAACCACTTGTTCTGCACAAAGGACACCAGCAGGATCATCAGGAACATCACCAGCGACAGTGCCGAGCCCAGCCCTGCCTGCTTTTGCAGGAAGGTCGCCTCCACGCTGGCCATCGCGAACGTCTGGCTGGCGTGCCCGGGGCCGCCGCTTGTCATGATGTACATCAGATCATAGGCTTTCAGGCCGCCGATGGTGGACATGACCACGTTGATGGTGACGGACGGCAGGATGAGCGGCAGCGTGATGTAGCGGAAGCGCTGCCCGCCGCCGGCGCCGTCGATGGCGGCCGCCTCGTACAGTTCCTGCGGGATGGACTGCAGCCCGGCCAGGTAGATGACCATGCTCCAGCCGGTCCACTGCCAGACGTTGACGATCACGAGCGAGAACAGCACGATGTCGGGGTCTGCCAGCCATTTGATATCGGCGATAAAGTCCCACCCCAGCTGCCGGGCGACCAGGGCGATGGGACCCGACATCGGGTTGAAGATCAGCGACCAGGCATAGCCGATGGCCACGCTGGACACGACGCACGGCAGAAAAAACACGCCGCGCAGCAGGTTGTTGCCGCAAAACCGATGGTTGAGCGCCACCGCGATGAGCAGCGAGATGCTGGACTGCAGCGCAACGGTCAGCACGGTGAACAGCAGGGTGTTGCCCAGCGGCTGCAAAAGGTCCCGGTTGGTAAAAATGCGGATAAAATTGCGCAGCCCCACAAAGTTGAACTCGCGCGAGATCCCGTTCCAGTCCGTAAAGCTCAGCACCGTGGTCGCCAGCATGGGCCCCACATAAATGAACAGAAAGATAAAGCAGGCCGGCGCCAAAAACAGATACGGCTGCCACCAGCCTCTCTTTTTGCCGGTTCGGGTCATGGCAAACGCCTCCTTTTTGATTCGGGACAGGCAAAGGGATGCTTCA
>CALWNS010000208.1 GCA_944382805.1 uncultured Gemmiger sp.
TCTCGGTGCCGCTGTTCGTCGGCGGTAAAGACGCGGTGGAGAAGTCCGGGTTTGATGCAGAGGCTGCGGCCGCGAACCAGACGGCGTTTTTTGATGAATTATCCCGCGCCTTGAACGAAAGCGGGGCGCAAGTCCTGTATACGCTGAGCCTGACCAATCTTCTGCAGCAGCCGCTGATCGACTATGCAGCGGGGCAGGTATACCTGGATACCGAGCCGGTCCGCCAGGCGCTGGAAACGGAAAAGATCTTTGCCACGAGCCAGCTCAACTTTTTCGACAGTTATGACCCGGCGCAGATCCGGGCGATGGCGGCCGGGACCCCGCTGGGTGCTGTTGAAATGTCGAACGGAGCGCTGAGCAACCTGCGCCCTTTTGCCGCACAGGGGGTGGAGGCTTTCGTCCAGGCTGTTCCCAACGAGGAAGGGGGCGTTACGGCGCAGGTCAGCTCCTATGCGATGGGCAACGCCAATACCGCCTGCCCGGAAGAGGCGGCGGCTTTGCTGTATTATCTGATGAGCGCGGAATGCCAGGATGCGGCGGCCTATCCTTCTACGACAGAGGAGCTCCCGGTGCGGGTGGCGAGCCTGGGAAACGCGCTGAAAAGTTTCCATCAGTTTATCGTCTACGATGCCTCCAAAGAGACGGTGAGCGAGGATGACATCGCGTTGCGTGAAAGCGCGTTTGGGGCCGATCTGAGCGAGGATATGGTCCGGGCGTTGCAGGATATCTGTGAAAAGGTGAGCGCGGCGCATTTCCATTCGATTTGGGAGCACGCGCTCCAGCTGGGGCAGAGCGAGACCGGGGACGACCTGCTGACGGAGGCGCTGAACGAATATCTGTATGGCAGCAAACCGCTGGAACAGCTGATCGAAGAATTGACGCCGCGGCTGCAGATGTACCTGGATGAATAGCGGGGGAGTTATGGGCAGGAACAGAAAAGGACCGGGGCTTTCCCGCAGAAAACGCCGGCAGGGGTGGCTGCTGTTGGCGCCGGCGCTGCTGGCGTTTGCGGTTTGCTATCTGCTGCCCTTTGGCATCGCGTTGGCCCGCAGCTTTTTCCGCGGGATGGGAAGCGAATTTGTTGGGCTGGCCAACTATGCGGAACTGCTGCAAAACAGGACCTTCGGCCTGGCCGTACGCAACCTTGCCGCCCTGTGGGCGGTGGTCCTGCCGCTTGACCTGGGGCTTGGCTTTGTGTTGGCGGCGCTTTCGAACAAGGCGCGGTGTGAAAGGGCGCGGGCGGCTTTTCTGCTGCCGGCCGTTCTGCCGGCGGCCTGCGTGGCGGGGATCGTGCAGGAATGGCAGGGGACGGCGCAGGGCAGGGGGCTTCTCCCGTTCTTTCCCGCCGGCTGGCAGGAGAGCCCTGCGGCCGGGCTGGTCTTTGCGCTGGTCGCCGCCTGGAAAGGGCTGGGATATACCGTTGTGATCCTTGCGGCGGCCCTTGCATCCATCCCGCAGGAATACCGCCAGGCCGCGCGGATCGAAGGCGCAAGCGGCATAAAGATATTGCAAAAAATCGACCTGCCGCTCCTGCGGCCGGCGCTGGGGGCCTGCGCAGTCCTGGCGATATACAACTCGTTCCGCTGTTTTCGCGAAGCGCTGCTGCTGGGCGGCACACACCCGGCAGAGCCTTTGTACGGCTTGCAGCACTTTTTGCAAAACAACTTTACCAATATGAACTTTGCCCGGTTGGAGGCCGCCAGCGTTCTGCTGGTCGGGGCGCCGGCTGCCGCAGGGTGGCTGCTGTACTGTTGGCTAAAGCGGCACAAAAGCAAAAAGGAGGTTTGCCGGTGAACCGGGTGCAGCGCAGGGGCGGCGTGCTGTTCTTTGTACTGCTCGCCCTTTACCTTTCCGTTTGCCTCCCGGCGTTTGCCGGGGGCCTTGCCGCCGGCACGGCCGCGGCGGCGGACACGCCCACAGCGGGGTTTGCCCGCGCGTACGCCAACAGCTGCCTGGTGACCGCCGCCAACCTGATCGTTCAGGGGCTGGTCAGCGTACCGGCAGGTTTTGCTTTGTCAAAGTGCCTGCCGCGGCGCACGGCCGGCAAGCTCCGGCTGCTCTGCGCGCTGCTGATGCTTTTGCCGCAGCAGGCGCTGCTTTTGCCGCAGTATCTGCTGTTGGACGCCTGCGGCCTGCTGGGGCGGCTGGCCGGGGTCGTGCTGATGTCGGCCTTTCAGCCGTTCCTGGTGCTTTTGTTCTGGTTCGGCTTTGAGCAGATCGATACCTCCCTTTTAGAGGCGGCCGCCTGCGAAGGGGCCACGGCGCGGCAGCTGGCGCGTTTTGTTTGCCTGCCGCTGCTTGGGCCTTACCTGATAGCCGGCGGCCTTGTCTCGGCGGCGGAAAGCTGGAACCTGCTGGAACAGCCGATGACCTTCCTGCAGGCGGATACGCAGCCGCTGCTGGGGACTTACTTCCTGCGCGCGCCAGCGGGCGCCGCCGCCTGGCAGGGCCTGGCGGCGGCGCTGCCGATGCTGCTCCTGTTCGCGGCGGCGGTCAAAGCCGGGCCGGACGCCGGGGCGCCGGCAGAGCGGCTGAAAGGCGCGCAGTGAGCCGGGCCGGACGGGCACGGGCGGAAATTTGTGTGAAAAATTCGGAGAAAACGGCGCGAATGCCGCAAAAATACTTGTATATTCCCGCCGTTTCGTTTATACTTATTTGTTGTATGTTTATTTGGCACCGGGCTTGTGCCCGGCGCTTAACGGGAAAGAACAGAGGGGGAACGCCGAATGTCGGATTACCGCAAGATGACCAAGGAAGAACTTTTGGCGGAAAAGAAGGCGCTGGAAGCAGCGTATGCCAAATACAAGGGCATGGGCCTGAAGCTGAACATGGCCCGCGGCAAGCCCGGCCCGCACCAGATGGACCTGGCCATGGAACTGCTGAAGATGGACGATTACACCACAACGGCCGATGGCACCGACGCGCGCAACTACGGCAACCTGGAAGGTCTGTACGAGGCGCGCCAGCTGTTTGGCGAGATCATGGGCGTCAAGCCGGAAAACGTGTTCGTGGGCGGCAACTCCAGCCTGGAACTGATGTACAGCCTGATCAGCATCGGCTATTGCTTCGG
>CALWNS010000209.1 GCA_944382805.1 uncultured Gemmiger sp.
TTCCATCGGCGCGGCATCGGTTTCTTCCATCGCTCCGCTGGCGTTGGCCGCGCCGCCGGAACTGCCGCACCCGGCCAGCGCCGCCGTCAGGGCCAGCGCGGCGGCCAGGGCGGCCAGCCGCTGCCCAAAGTTGCGCTTTTTCATCGGTCTCACTCTCCTTATTTGTGTCGCAAAAGGGGTTCTGCTGCCTTCAGTATACCATACCGTTCCGCATTTTGCCATTACAAGTCGTTACAAAACGCCGGAAAGCGCGCTCATTCCTCCCACTGCCAGGGGCCTTGCAGCGCCGGCGCGCTGAACACGGCGCTCTTTTCTCCATAATTCCCCTGCGTCAGCGTCAGCCGCCAGCGCCCGTCCGCGCCAAGGCTCAGCCCGGTGGCGCTGTACAGGTAGGGCAGCCCGCAGTCCGCCCAAGGCAGGCTGATCTCGGCCCAGCTGGTCCCGCCGTCCGCCGTGGCCAGCAGGTAGGGCCAGTCGTTGTCCGGGCCGCTTTGCAAAGAAAGCACGGCGTGCCCTGCGTCCGCCACACAGACGCCCAGCAGCGGCTGGCCGCTGTGCTCCGTCTGCACGGCGCAGCGCTGCCAGCTCTGCCCCTGGTCAAACGAAAAATACAGTTCCCACGCCCCGCCGCTGGCCGGGGTATACGGCGTGCTGCGCGCGGCGTAGCCGGTGCCGTCGGGGGCAAAGCCGGCCCAGATGTCGTCGCCCGTTTCGCCGCGGAACACCACCGTGCTCTGCCAGGCGGCCCCGCGGTCCCGCGTATACGCGCAGCGCACAGTGTCTGCACCGTACAGGCAGGCAGCGGTCTGCTCGTCCTGGCGCACCATCGCGGCGGGCAGCCCGTCATCATAAAAGTACAGCGTGTCCTGCCAGTCCTCCGGCTCTATTTCCGGCCCGGAAAAGCTCGCCCCGCCGTCCCAGGTAAAATACACCCCGTCCCGCGTGGCCTCCCAATCGACCGTGCCCGTAAATTTCGGGCCGTACAGCGCAAGGTAGTCTGCGGCGTCGGCCTGCTGCGCGGCCTCGCTGTAATAGGTCAGGGTGACCGGCTCCAGCTCGGACATCAGCCGCCACAAAACCAGTTGGCCGCCCTCCTGCGCGTGGTCGCCGCCGTCCGGCAGCGCCACCGCCCAGTATGCCTGCGTCCCGCTGCGGTTATCAGGCAGCAGCAGGGCGGTGGGCGGCGCCCCTTTGCTGGGGTCCTGCGTCGTAAAGTAGTTGTAGCCGTCCGGCGGGATCACGCGGATCTCGTCACCCTCCACGATCAGGCGCCAGCCGGGGTACTGTATATCTGCGTTCTCCCGCCAGGTCCCGTCCGGCAGCCGCAGGCCGGGGCCGTCCGTCCCGCCCGGGGCGGTGCAGAGCAGCGCGCCCTGGTAATAATAGCTTTCGTCCAGGCAGGCGGCCACGCCGGTATCCTGTGTCAGCCACTGGATGCGCAGCGCCCCTTTGGGCTTTTCCAGCTGCGCGCCGCCGGCCTGTACCGTCCCGGTCATGGGGTTTTGCCACAGCACCGCCACCGCCCCGCCGGGCGACCGGCTGACCACAAGCCCCAGCGCGGCCGCCCAGAACAGCGGCAGCAGAACGGCCAGGCAGGCTATGCCCGCCACCCGCCGCGTGCGGGCGGCTTTGGGGCTGCGGGGCGGCACCCGCTGCCCGGCCAGCCACAGCAGCAGCGCCCCCGCCAGCAGCGCCAGCGCCCCCGCCCAGGGCGGGACCACGCGGCCGCTGTGCAGGGTGAACAGCGACCAGGCCAGCGCCCCGCCCAGGCAGAGAACGCCCGCCGCGGCAATGGCAAGGTCGCGCCATCGGATCTGTTTCATCACGCGCCTCCTTTCCCCAAAAGCGAATAAGCAAAGCGGCAGGCAAGCGGCTGCTTGCCTGCCGCAAAAAGGCTCAGTCTTTGCGCCCCAGCAGCTTGATATCCTCGTTGTCCGCAAAGGCCACCGCGCCAAAACCGGCGGCCTCCAGCGTGCCGAACTGTTTGCCCAGCTTGCGGGCCTGCGGCAGCACGGTCACATCGTAGCCGCTGCGCAGGCGCTCGGCCTTGGCCAGCACTTCGGCAAAATCGGCTTCGGGCAGGTAGAGCAGCGCCAGCTGCGGCTTTGCGCCGGGGATGGCGTACCCCTGCTCCAGCAGAATGCCGCACACGCGCTCAAACCCGATGGAAAAGCCCACCGCCGGCACTTTCTGGCCGATGAACTTGCCCACCATCTCGTCATACCGCCCGCCGCCGGCCACCGCGCCGGAAAACTGCGGGCAGGTCACCTCGAACACCATGCCGGTATAATACCCCTGCCCGCGCACCAGGCTGGGGCAGTAGGCCACGCCGTAGCGCCCGGCGGCCAGTTTTTCGGCGGTGGAAAGCACATACTGCAGGTCTTTGGCCAGCTCCGCGCCCTGCGGCCCGCAGGCGGCGGCCACGGCGTTCAGGCTGAAATCCCCGCCGCGCAAAAATTCGTCCAGCGCCGCCACGGCCGCGGCCGGGCAGCCCTTTTCCTCCAGTTCGGCGCGCACGCCGTCCGCGCCCACCTTGTCCAGCTTGTCAAAGCTGACGCAGACCGAATCGAGCGTATCCGGCGCAAAGCCCATGCCGCTGAGCATCGCGCGCAGGATGCGCCGGTCGTTCACGTTGACCGTAAAGCCGGAAAAGCCGATGCGCAGCAAGGCGCGCGCCGTCACGTCGATCAGTTCCAGCTCGGCGTTGGGGCTTTCGTCGCCCAGGATGTCGATGTCGCACTGCACGAACTCGCGCAGGCGGCCCTTCTGCGGGCGTTCGGCGCGGTAGACGCGGTCGGTCTGGATGACCTTGAACGGGTGGGGCAGGGCGGCGCGGTTGGCCGCATAGTAGCGCGAAAGCGGCAGCGTCAGGTCGTAGCGCAGGCCCATGTCGGCCAGCGCGGCCTCGTCGCCGCTGCGCAGCGCGGCGGCCAGCTTGTCCCCGCGTTTCAGCACCTTGAAGATCAGGTTCAAATTGTCCCCGCCGTCGCTTTTGTCCAGGTTTTCCAGGTCCTCCAGGATGGGGGTGGAGATGCGCTGGAACCCGGCCGCGCGGTAGGTGGCAAGGATCTCGCCCTGGATATAGTCGCGCAGGGCCTGCTCTTTCGGCAGCAGGTCGCGCATTCCCTTTAAGGGTTGTGTTTTCATGGTTGGCAGCTCCTTTTTTTGCTTGGCAAAGTTTCTTTATTATCATAGCCCCGGCGGCGTGGTTTTGTCAACCGAAACGGGCATACTGAATGGCAGGGAACTGCCCAAAGGAAGGGAAACGCGCCATGCCCAAAAAAACAAAACCGAACCGCGGCCCCCTGGTTTTGGCCGCCGGGGCCGCCGTACAGCTGCTTACCGGCATCCCGGCCGCCTGGGGCGTGTTCCAGCAGCCGGTCATGCAGGCGTACGCCTTTACCCGCGCCCAGGCCACGCTGGCTTTTGCGCTGCTGGTGGCCGGCTACGGCGTGGGCTGCGCCGCGGGCGGCCTTTTGCAGGACGCGCGCGGCCCGCGCCTGGCCGCCGGCTGGGGCGCGGCGCTGCTGGGCGGGGCGTTTGGGGCGGCCGCGCTGGTCCCGGCGGGCAACGCGCCGCTGTTTTTGCTTGTATACAGCGTGCCGGCCGGCGTGGGCAGCGCGTTCCTGGCCCCGGCGGTGCTGGCCTGCGCGCAGAAATGGTACGCCGGCCGCAAAGGCCTGGCCACCGGCGTGACCGGCGCGGCCATGGGGCTTTCGGGCGCATTCCTTACGCTGTTTGTGCGCGGGGTGGGCGGGCGCTGGGGGATGCGCGCCTGCTTTGCGGCGCTGGGGGCCGTGGCGCTGGCCGTGTGCGGGGCCGGGGCCGCCGTATTGCGGGACCCGCCCCGCCCCCAAAGCGCCCCGCCCGCCGGGATGCCGCCGCGCGCCGTGCTGCGCACGCGGCAGTACAGGCTCTGCGTGGCCGGCGTGGCGCTGGCCTCGCCGCCGGTGCTGCTGTTAAGCCCGGAGATCCTTTCCATCGCCGCCGCCCGCGGCCTGCCGCAGTCCTTCGCCCCGCTGTGCGTGGTGCTGGGCGCGGCGTCCTCGGCCGCCGGGCGGCTGCTGTGCCCGGCGGCCAGCGACCGCCTGGGCCGCGAGCCGGTCCTGTACGCCGTCTATGCCGGGCTGGGGGCCGGCTCGCTGCTGTTTGCCTTTGCCCGCGGGTGGTGGCTGACGGCGGCCTATGCGGGGCTGACCTTTTTCTATTCCGGCGGGGCGGCCGTGCAGCCCGCGCTCAACACCGACCTGTTCGGGCTGCGCTGCGCGGGGGTCAACTACGGCTTTTTGGCGCTGGGCATGAGCGCCGGCAGCCTGCTGAGCTACGCCGGCAGCCAGCTGCTGCCCCTGCCGGCGCGCCATGCGGCGGCGGTGGTCTGCGCGGCGGGCGGGCTTTTGTGCTTTGCGCTTGTAAAACCTTTATGTCAAACCGGTACAGAAGTTGCAAAAAAGAAGTAGAACAGTTACAATAATAGGGTATGTCCAAACCTGTGTCAAAAGGGGGAACTATGCCCAATTCTCTGCAACAGCAAAACCGGCTCGACCGCCTTGCCGCCGCGTCCGCCACGGCGCTTTTGGCGGCGGTGTGCTGCGTTTTTCCTTTGTACATCGACCGCTTTTCCAACCTAGGGCTGATCAAGTTTACCGGCGGCTTTACGCTACTGCTGGGCTTTTCGCTGTTTATCGGGGCCTGCGCGGCTATCGGCGCAAGGGTCGCGCCGGGGCGGCTGTCCGCGCGCAGCGGCAGCCTGCTGGCCCTGGCCGCCTTTGTGCTGACCAGTACGGCGGTCACCGTGTTCTCGCTGCAGCCGCTGGCCTCGCTGTGGGGGCTGGGCAGCTACTACGGCGGGCTGATGCTCGTGCTGCTCACGGCGGCCGGGTACCTGTGCGTGCGCGCCTACGGCTGCGTGCAGGACCTCGATTTCCTGTTTTTCGGCGTGGGGGTCACCGCCTCGCTGGCAGCCGTGTTCTATGTGCTCAACATCTTTAACATCGACCTGATCGGCGCCTACCGCCAAACGGCGGTCGTCGAGCGCGCGCAGTTCTTTTCCACCCTGGGGCAGAAGGACTTCTGCGGCGGCTTTTTCGCCATTGCGCTGCCGCTGGTGTTCTATGCCTACCTGCAGGCCGAAGGCCCCCGCCGCACGGCTGTGTACGCCGTGCCCATGGTGTTCGGCGCGCTGGCCCTGGCCGTGGTGGACGCCGAGGCCCTGGCCCTGGGCATCATGGCCGCCGTCATGATCCTTGTTTGCCACCGCGATTTCACCACCCGCACCGTGCGCCGCTGTGCGTGGATCGGCATCGCCTTTTTTGCCTGGGCCGGCTGGATGCACTGGATGCGCGCCCACGTGTACACCCAGGGCGGCACCGCGATGCTGGCCGCTTTGGGCGACAGGCGCATCGCCGTGCCAGGCGCGGCGCTCTGCCTGGCCGTGTGGGCGGCGCTGTTCTGGCGCGCGCGCCGCGGCAAGCCGGAAGTTTCGCTCTGCGTGCCCGGCCGCGTGCTCACGGCGCTGGCCCTGGCGGGGGGCGCGGTGCTGTTCGTGCTGGCTACCTTTGTGCCTGGCTTCCCCAGCCTGGGCGCGCTGGATAACTTTTTCCGGTTCGACAACAACTGGGGCACCTACCGCGGCGTTGCCTGGAAAGCCGCCTGGGGCGCTTTTGCCGAAGCGCCGCTCTGGCGCAAGCTGCTGGGCTACGGCCCCGGCACCTTCCACGAGGTCATCGCCGCCTGGGCGGGCGGGGCCATGACCCCGCGGCTCAAGACCTTCTACGCCGCCCACAACGAGTACCTGGAACAGCTGCTGTCCACCGGCCTGGCCGGCCTGGCGGCCTGGGCGGCGTTCCTCTGGTTGCACCTGCGCCGCGGGTTCGCCGGCTGGTACAGCCGCCCCGGTGCGGCGCCGCTGCTGCTGGCGCTGTGCAGCTACCTGGCGCAGGCGGTGGTGTCCATCCGGGTCTCCATGCTGTTCCCGCTCGTTATGCTGCTGTTCGGGATGCTGGCGGCGGCCACGGCCCCCGCCGCGCCGCAGCCGGCCCCCGCCGCGCCGCACGGCAAAAAAGGCGCGCCGCGCCCCGCTGCGCCCGCGCGCCCCGCCGTGCGCTATGCCAAGATCACGCTGTGCGCCGTGGCCGCCATGGCCCTGTGCGCGCCGCTCAGCCGCCTTCTGCTGTGGTTCCTCTTCTAAAAAACCTTCCTCTGTGCCTCCCTTGCCAAAGGGAGGTGTCTGCGGCGCAGCCGCAGACGGAGGGATCGCGCCCCCCTCCAGCTGCCGTCAAAGAAAGGCGCCTGCGGCGCAGCCGCAGACGGAGGGATCGCGCCCCCTCCAGCTGCCGCCCTCTATCAACCAAAACAGCGCCTCACCCGGGGTCGGGTGAGGCGCCGTTTTATGGCTGCGGTA
>CALWNS010000210.1 GCA_944382805.1 uncultured Gemmiger sp.
GGGGTGTGATTGGAGACCGGGAGATCCGCGACGCCATGAAAAAAGTTGGTCTTGACCCGGATGACCGCACCAGAGTAGAGCATTATTCCCTGGGAATGAAACAGAAATTAGGCTTGGCGCAAGCCATCATGGAGGGACAGGATATTCTGATTCTGGACGAGCCTTTCAATGCCCTGGACTATAAGACTTATAACGATGCAAAAGAAATTATGAGGATAATGTGTCCGGTAAGATCGATGATGTCCGGTTTGCCAAAATGTCCAAGCGGTACGAGCAGGAGCAGGGCGAAAACTCCAAGAAAATCAAGGCGCTGAGGTTGGGGAGCTGAAAAAGCTGGAAGATAAGCGGATGGATGTGGACACCTTCTTAGAAACGGTACGCCGTTATACCGACGCCACCGCCATCACCAAACGCATGGTTGCCGAACTCATTGAATATATCGAGGTTTATCCTGCGGTCAAGGAGGACGGTGTTACCAATCAGCGGGTGACGATCCACTACAACTGCATCGGTGCCTTTGAGGTGCCGAATCGCCGGAAAATCGCCGAGAGGGACATTCTTTTGGAAACGAGAAAAGGCGTAGCATTAAGCTGCGCCCCCACACAGATCGCCATATAGATTTGGAAATAAAAAATGCGAAGTATCATCAAAAGAACTTTTCAGATCTTTTAATGATACTCCGCATGGTCGGAGTGACGGGATTCGAACCCACGGCCTCTTGGTCCCGAACCAAGCGCGCTACCATCTGCGCTACACCCCGATAAAAAACCCGCAGCATATTGCTGCTGCGGTGTTGGTGGTTGGGGATGAGAGGATCGAACTCCCACGGGCGGAGTCAGAGTCCGCTGCACTACCATTATGCGAATCCCCAGCAGGGTTGTTGCCAGCCTTGCGGCTGCCCTCAACGCTTATCTATTATAGCGGCTGCAAAGGCGTTTGTCAACAGTTTTTTTGAAAAAATGCCGCGGCGGGCAGCCGGCGGGGCTTGCACCGGCGGGGAAAGCGGCGGAACGCGCGTTCCGCCGAACTTTTTGGCTGGCAGATCCAACAAAATTGTGCGGAAATACCCGCTGCTCCATTGACAAATGCGGCCGGGTGGCGTACTCTAAAAATAGATCGGTCCGCCGCCTGGCCTGGCGCAGCCGTGCGGACATATTAAAGGAGGAGTTCATAATGAAAATGCGTGTCGGTATCCTTACTTCCGGCGGGGACTGCCCCGGTTTGAATGCGACCATCCGCGGCGTGGCCAAGGCTTTGTACCACCGTATGGGGGACAAGGTCGAGATCGTGGGTATCCTGAACGGCTACGATGGACTCATCCGCGGGAATTACCGGGAAATGGATCCTTCGGAGTTTTCCGGCATCCTGACCATGGGCGGCACCATCCTGGGCACCAAGCGCACGCCGTTCAAAATGATGCGCGTGGTGGAGGAGGACAAGGTCGATAAAGTGGCCGCCATGAAAAAAACCTATAAGGAAGCCAAGCTGGACTGCCTGCTCTGCCTGGGCGGCAACGGCACCCACAAAACGGCCAACCTGCTCAGCCAGGAGGGGCTGAACATCATCGGCCTGCCCAAAACCATCGACAATGATATCTACGGCACCGACGTGACCTTTGGCTTCCATACGGCGGTGGACATCGCCACCGATGTGATCGACCGTATCCACACCACGGCCGGCAGCCACAGCCGCGTGATGTGCATCGAGATCATGGGCAACAAGGCCGGCTGGCTGACGCTGTATGCCGGTATCGCCGGCGGCGCGGACATCATCCTGATCCCGGAGCACCCCTATGACATCAAAAAGGTGGCGCAGGCGGTCGAGCGCCGCGCTAAGGCGGGCAAGAACTTCTCCATCCTGGCGGTGGCCGAAGGCGCGCGTTCGGTGGAGGAACCCAAGACGAAGCGCCAGGAATGGACCGCCAAGCGCGCCGAGGAGGGCTATACCACCGCCACCAACCGCATTGCCAAGCAGGTGCAGGCCATGACCGGCGCCGAAACGCGCATCTGCGTGCCGGGGCATATGCAGCGCGGCGGTACGCCTTCGGCCTACGACCGTGTGCTGGCGACCCAGTTCGGCACCTATGCGGCCGGCCTGGTGGCGGACGAACACTACGGCGTGACCGTTGCCATGGTCAGCCGCAGCGTGACGGCCAACCCGCTGATCGACATTGCCGGCAAGACCCGCAATGTGCCCGATGACTGCGCCATGCTCAACGTCGCGCGTTCGATGGGCGTCAGCCTGGGGTAAAAACGTAAACGAAAAACGGCCCGCGGGGGAGCGTAACATTCCCCTACGGGCCGTCATTTTTTATGCGTAGAGAACGAACTGCGCCAGCAGCATCTGCAAGGCAAAGCACAGCACGAAGGCCAGCAGAATGACCAAACCCCAGTTGGCGGCGGCGGAAAATCCGCGCTCCCGCAAGGCGATGCGCAGCCGCGAAAGGCACCACACGATGGCCATATATGCGGGTATGTAGAGCAGCATATACGCGGCGCGGCGCCCGGCGCCGGGCAGGCCCTGCCACAACACGGCGGCCAGGAACAAAACGAACAGTACGATCACGGCCGCACAAAAGCCGGTGCTTACCAGCGTAAGCGCATGGTTGGAGGGGCATTTTTTCCCGCGTTCCACCGTGCGGCGGGCGCGCAGGTACCACAGCCCGTACAGGCAAAGGTCAGCGATCGGGTACAGGGCGCCGCAGAGGAAAAGGGCAAATGCAAAGCGCTGCGCCGGCCCCGGTTCCCGCAGGCTGCCGAGGTTGAGCAGAAACAAGAGGGAAAACAGCACGGCGAGGATGACCATCGGGCCCATCCAATGCCGTTTCAGCGTTTGGTGGATGGCCTGCAGGCGCAGGCGTTCGTCCGTTTCCAGCGGCAGCGGGTCCGGCTGTTCGTTGGCAAATATCTGCATCCCGTTCCAGTCGCAGACTTTCTCCCAGCCGGCAGCCGTACATACGGCGTCCAGCGCCTGTGCCTCGGGGTCGGGGCGCGGCGTGGCTTCGCCTACGTTGGGTAGGTAGGTCACGGCATAGTGGACCTGCGCCGGTTTGGCGCGGCGGTAGTACCAGAGGGGAGAGACGATCTTTTCCAGCCGCCACCCTTTGGCGGCCCGGCGCTCCAGGCGGCGCTCCACACCCTGCCAGTCGTACAGTTCCAGCAATTCATAGGCGATGCGTCTGTCTTTCATGGTTCCTCCTCCTTATCTTGGCCGGGGGCGCTCCCCCGGGGCTGGAATACGCGCCGGTAATCCTCGGCCAGGCGGCACAGGCGCGCATACTCGTTTTGCAGCAGGGCTTCGCCCTTTGGCGTCAGGCGGTAGGTGCGCCGCCGGCCCAGTGCATCGCTTTCGGTGATCAGCCCGACCGCGCAGAACTCCTCCAGCAGGTGGTACAGCGTGCCCGGTCCCAGGCGCACCGCGCCGCCCGTCAGGCGTGATACCTGCTCCATGATCTCGGCGCCGTAGGCGGGGGCGCGCAGGCACAGCAGGGTATAGAACATCGGCTCGGTCAGGGTTTGGAACTTTTCACGCGGCATGGCGCCCCCTCCTTTCTAAAGGTGATTTCCTTATCTGTATCATACTATCGAATATCGATAATAGCAAGAGGGTTTGGCGCTAAAAAGACAAAAAATGTAAAGTTTGGCGCAGGGAACAAAAAATAGAGAGAAGGGTGTTGACAAACAGCTCACTTAGTGATATAGTTAGTTACACAAGTAATGAACTAAATGACCATTGCTTGCAAGACGAAAGGGGGCGATGCCTTGAAAGGGATGCTAAACGACCAAAGCCTGATCTACCAGCAGATCGCGCAGCTGCTGGAGGACGGCATCCTGCGGGGGGAGTACCCGGCCGAGACCCCGGTGCCCAGCACCAACGAGCTGGCCCGCGCGTTCAACATCAACCCGGCCACGGCGGCCAAGGGGGTCAACCGCCTGGTGGACGAAGGCCTTTTGTACAAGCGCCGCGGCATCGGGATGTATGTGGCGCCCGGCGCGCTGCAGGCCCTGCGCCAAAAGCGGCGCCAGGCCTTTGCCGGCACGCAGGTGCAGGCGCTTGTGCGGGAAGCCAAGCGCCTGGGCATGACCCGGCAAGAACTGTTGGACCTGGTCGAACGCCAGGCAAAGGAGGAACAACTGCCATGAAGAACGAAGCAAAAACCACCGCGCCCCGCGTACTGGAAGCCAAGGGGCTGTGCAAGCGGTACGGGAAGCAGACGGTTTTGGATCACGTGGACCTGGCGCTGGAACCGGGGCACATCTATGGATTGATCGGCCGCAACGGCGCGGGCAAAACCACGCTGCTGAGCATCCTGACCGGCCAGAACACCAAAAACGCCGGCACGGTCGCCTATGGCGGCGAGCCGGTGTGGGAGAACCCGCGCGCGCTTTCGGACCTGTGCTTTGCCCGCGAACTGAACCCCGGCAGCGAGGTCGCCGCTTTGCAGGTGGAGGAATACCTGCTGGCCGCGCGCCTGTTCTGCCCGCGCTGGGACGAAGAATACGCCCGCACGCTGATCAAAAAATTCGGGCTTGATACCAAAAAGCGCATCAACAAGCTCAGCAAGGGGCAGATGAGCATGGTGACCATCACGGCGGCGCTGGCCTCCCGCGCGCCGGTCACCATTTTGGACGAACCCGCCGCGGGGCTGGACGTGGTCATGCGCGAGTGCTTCTACCGCCTGCTGCTGGACGATTATGCCGAAACGAACCGCACCTTCGTCATCTCCACCCATATCATAGAGGAAGCCGCCGGTGTGTTTGAGCGGGTCATTGTGCTGGACGAAGGGCGCGTGATCGCCAACAGCCAAACCGATGATCTGGTCGACCAGTTCCGCTACGTTTCCGGCAGCGCGCAGGCAGTGGACCGTGCGCTGGCCGCCTGCGGGTTGCAGCCGCTGCAGCAGCAGGGGATGGGCCCGCACAAGACCGCCGCCG
>CALWNS010000211.1 GCA_944382805.1 uncultured Gemmiger sp.
GGAATCCATCATGTGCTTGAGGTCGCGCAGGCCGCCCTTGACGGCCAAAAAGGCCAGCTTGGTGGCCAGGCTGCGCAAAAAAATCTGCTTGAGCATGGAGAGCAGCGTGTTGGCCACGCCCTCGGTCAGTTTCAGGATGACGTTGCCCACAAAGCCGTCGCACACGACCACGTCCACCTCGCCGCGCATGACGTCGCGCGGTTCGATGTTGCCGGCAAAGCGGATGCTGGGGTTTGTTTTGAGCCGCTCGTGCGCTTCGCGGTAAAGGGGCGTGCCCTTGTGTTCCTCGGCGCCGTTGTTGACCAGCGCCACGCAGGGGTCGGCCCGGCCCATGACCTGTTTGGCGTACACGCTGCCCATGGTGCCGAACGCGTTGAGCATATCGGCGCGGCATTCGGCGTTGGCGCCGCAGTCCAGCAGCAGGTAGGGCTGCTTGGCGGCGGGGATCTGGGTGGCCAGCGCCGGGCGCTTGACGCCCCGCAGCGTGCGAACGATCAGGCTGGTGGCCACGTGCAGCGCGCCGGTGGAGCCGGCCGAGACAAAGGCGTCCGCCTCGCCGTTTTTGAGCAGGGTCAGCCCCTTGATCATGCTGGAATCCTTTTTCTGGCGGGCGGCCTTGACGGGGTCGTCCTCCATGGTAATGACCTCGGTGCAGTCGATAAGCTCGAACGGGGCCAGGTCCACGCCCGCCTGTTCCGCCGCGCGGCGCACGGCATCCGCCGGGCCGAGCAGGGCGATCTGCATCCCCTGGCCGAATTCCTGCATGGCCTGCGCGGCGCCCTTCAGCACCGCGGCCGGGGCGTTGTCGCCGCCCATGGCGTCTAAAAGGATCTTCATAAGGTTTGCCTCCTTAGTTCAGCAGCTGCGCCCAGTCGGCCATGGCGGCCCGGGCGGCCTGGGACAGGGCCAGGTAGCGTTCGCGCTTGTCGCGGATGGCCTGCACGGCCGCCGGCCGCGGCAGGATGCCCATGTTGGCCCCCATGGGCTGGAAGTCCTTGTTGGGTGTGGTGATGTAGGCAAGCAGCGCGCCGCACATGGTGTTTTCCGGCGGCGGCGCATACGCTTGGCCGGTCAGGCGCGCCCACAGCGCGCGGGCCGCCAGCAGGCCGCTGGCCGCGCTTTCCATATAGCCTTCGAACCCGGTGATCTGCCCGGCAAAGAACACGTTGGGGTGGTCTTTCAGGCACAGTTCCGGCGTGAGCACGGCCGGGGCGTTCAGGAACGTGTTGCGGTGCATGACGCCGTAGCGCACGAACTCGGCGTGTTCCAGCCCCGGGATCATGGAGAACACCCGCTTCTGTTCGCCCCATTTCAGGTTGGTTTGGAAGCCGACCAGGTTGTACAGCGTGCGGCCGGCGTTTTCCGCCCGCAGCTGCACGTTGGCCCAGGGGCGGTGGCCGGTGCGCGGGTCGCGCAGGCCGACCGGCCGCAGCGGCCCGAAGCGGATGGTATCGGCCCCGCGGGCGGCCATGACCTCGATGGGCATACAGCCCTCGTACACGGTCAGGCCTGCGTCCGCCGCGTGCTGCGGCGCGCGCTCGGCCGCGATGAGCGCGGCGTGGAACGCCTCGTACTCTTCTTTATTAAACGGGCAGTTCAGGTAATCGGCCTCGCCGCGGCCATAGCGGGAGGCGGCAAAGATCCTGCCGTAGTCCAGGCTTTCGGCGGTGACGATGGGGGCCACCGCGTCGTAAAAGCTCAGCTCCTGCCCGCCGGCCAGCGCCGCGATGGCACCGGCCAGCGCGCCTTCGGTCAGCGGGCCGGAGGCCACCAGCAGCGGGGCGCTTTCGTCGATGGCCGTCACCTCCCGGCGGACGACCGTGATGTTGGGTTCGGCCTCCACCTGCGCGGTGACGGCGGCCGAAAAGCGGTCCCGGTCCACGGCCAGCGCGCCGCCGGCGGCCACGCGGGCGCTTTCGGCGCAGGGCAGCAGGCGGCTGCCCAGCGCGCGCATTTCCAGCTTGAGCAGGCCGGAGGCCGAATCCGGCCGTTCGGCCTTGAGCGAGTTGGAGCAGACCAGCTCGGCAAAGCCGGCGCTTTTGTGCGCGGGGGAAAAGCGCAGCGGCTTTTGTTCGTACAGGGTCACCTGCACGCCGCGCCCGGCCAGCCAGAGGGCGGCTTCGCACCCGGCCAGCCCGGCGCCGATGACGCTGCAGTGCGGCATGGGGCATACCTCCTGGGGTCAGATATTCCGCAAAAAGCGGATCGGTCGTGGGTTTATTCCTTCTTTTCGGCCGGCTTTACATAGCCGCAGCCCTCTTTCAGGCAGAGCAGCTGGCCCTTGCGCTTGAACAGCGTGGCCCCGCATTGGGGGCATTTTTCCGGCACCGGCTCGTCCCAGGTCATAAACGTGCACTTGGGATAGTTGCCGCAGCCGTAGTACACGCGGCCCTTGGCGCTTTTGCGCAGCAGCATATGGCCGCCGCACAGCGGGCACAGCCCGCCGGTATCCTTGACCAGCGGGTGGGCGTTGCGGCATTCCGGGAAGCCGGAGCACGCCACGAACTTGCCGTAGCGCCCCGACTTGATGACCATGGGGCGGCCGCATTTTTCGCAGATCTCGTCGGTGGGGACGTCCTCCACCTTGACCTTTTTGCCCTCCATGTCCTTTTCGGCCTTTTCCAGGCTTTGGGCAAAGCCGCGGTAGAATTCATCCACCGTGCGCACCCAGTCGGCCTGGCCGTTTTCCACCACGTCGAGCTTTTTTTCCATATCGGCGCTGAACGCGGGGTCCACGATGTCGGGGAACTCGTCCAGCATGACCTGGTTGACGGCGCGGCCCAGCGGCGTGGTGCGCAGCTTTTTGCCGTCCTTTTCCACATAGCCGCGGTCGATGATGGTGCTGATGGTCGGCGCGTAGGTAGAGGGGCGGCCGATGCCGTTTTCCTCCAGCGCGTGGATCAGGGCGGCTTCGGTGTACAGCGGCGGCGGCTGGGTGAATTTTTGGTCGGCCGTCAGCTTTTGCAGCTGCAGCGGCTGGCCGGCGGCCAGCGGCGGCAGGGCCGTCTCCTTTTTCTGCTTGTCGTCGGTGGATTCCTCGTACAGGGCGGTAAAGCCGTCGAAGGTGACGGTATAGCCGCTGGCGCGGAACAGCCAATCGCCCGCGCCCACGCTGACCGAGACGGTATCCATCAGGCAGTCGGCCATCTGGCTGGCCATAAAGCGCGACCAGATCAGCCGGTACAGGCGGGCGGTGTCGGCCGAGATGCTGCGCTCGACCTCCTCCGGCGTGAGTTCCGGCATGGAGGGGCGGATGGCCTCGTGCGCGTCCTGCGCGGCGGTGGCGGAGCGGGACTTCCATTTGCGGGCGGTCTTGTTGACGTATTTTTCGCCCCAGCGGGCGCCGATGAACGCCTTGGCGGCGGCCACGGCTTCGTCCGAAACGCGCAGCGAGTCGGTACGCATATAGGTGATCAGGCCCACGGTGCCGTGGCCTTCGATGTCCACGCCCTCGTACAGGGTCTGGGCCGCGCGCATGGTGCGGGCGGCCGAAAAGCCGAAGGCGCGGCTGGCGTCCTGCTGCAGGGTGGAGGTGATGAACGGCGGGGTCGGCGCGCGGCGGCGCTTGCCCTTGTCCACCTTGGCCACCGTATAGGGCTTGCCTTTAAGCGAAGCAAGGATGCCGTCGGCCTGGTCCTTGTTCTTGACCGTCACCTTGGTCCCGTCCGCTCTGGCGGCCAGGCGGGCGGTAAAGGCCGCGCCGTCCTGCGTTTTCAGGTGGGCGTCCAGGTTCCAGTATTCCTCCGGCTTAAAGTTTTCGATCTCCAGCTCGCGGTCGCGGATCAGGCGCACGGTCACGCTCTGCACCCGCCCGGCCGAAAGCCCGCGCCGCACCTTGCGCCACAAAAACGGGCTGAGTTTATAGCCCACCAGGCGGTCCAGCTCGCGCCGGGCCTGCTGGGCGTTGAACAGGTCCATATCGATGGCGCGGGGGTGGGCCATGCCCTCCTGCACGCCTTTTTTGGTGATCTCGTCAAAGGTGACGCGGTTGGGTTCGGCCGGGTCCAGGCCCAGCAAACTGGCCAGGTGCCAGCTGATGGCCTCGCCCTCGCGGTCCGGGTCGGTGGCCAGCAGCACGCCGTCGCACTTTTTGGCTTCGTCCTTCAGTTCGCGGACCAGCTTCTGCTTGCCCTTGATCGTGATGTATTTGGGCGTGTAGCCGTTTTCGATGTCGATGCCCAGCTGGCTGGCCGGCAGGTCCCGCACATGGCCCATGCTGGCCGTGACTTTATAGCCGCGGCCCAGGTACTTGCCGATGGTCTTGGCCTTGGCCGGGGATTCCACAATGACTAGTTTTGGCATATTGCAAACGCTCCTGCATAGAAGTTGCGCGCCGGCATCATTTCAGCGCGATATAGGTGTGGCCGGGGGCCACGGCGGCCGCGCCGGCAAATTCCAGCTCGCACAAAGCGGCCAGCACCTGGTGGATGGGCAGGCCGGTGTCGGCGCAGACCTGGTCCGGCGTGCGCGGGGTCGGCCCCAGCGCGCGCAGGGCGGCGGCCGCCGCGGGCGAAAGTTCCGGCAGGTCGGCGGCGTCCACCGCCACCGGCGCGGCGCCCGCCGGGTCCAGGCCGATGGCCGCCAGCGCGTCGCCGGCCGTACACAGGGCGCCCGCGCGCCCCGTGCGCAGCAGTTCGTTGGTGCCCTCGCTGGTGGCGCTGTAGATGCTGCCCGGCACCGCCAGCACCGGGCGGCCGTAGCGCTCGGCGTGCTTGACGGTGTTGCCGGTGCCGCTGCGGCTGCGGGCTTCGGTCACGCAGACGACTTCGGCCAGGCCGGCGATGAGCCGGTTGCGCGCCAGGAAGGTGCCCTCGGCGCGGCCGGCGTAGCCGGGCGGGTATTCGCTGAGCACCGCGCCGCCGCCGCGCTCGATGTCCGCGCGCAGGCTCTCGTTGGCGGCGGGGAAAGTTTTGTCGATGGCCGTCCCCAGGAAGGCCACGGTCGGCGCGCCGGCTTCGACCGCGGCGCGGTGGGCTTCGCTGTCCAGGCCGTCGGCCAGGCCGCTGACCACTACCACGCCGGCCTGCGCCAGCCCGAGCGAAAGGTCGTAGCAGGCGCGCGCGCCGTAGCGCGTGGGGCGGCGGGTGCCCACCATGGCCGCGTAGCGGCGGCCGTTCAGGCAGGCCGGGTCGCCGGTGGCGTACAGCACCAGCGGGCGGTCCGGCAGTTCGCGCAGGCGCGCCGGGTAGGCGGCGTCCCCCGCCGCCAGCACCGTGACGCCGGCGTCCTCGCAGCGGGCCAGGCGCCGTTCCAGGTCGGCCGGGTCGGCGGCGCGCAGCCGCGCGGCGGCTGTGCGGGACAGGCAGGCCGGGGGCTTGCCGCCGGTTTGCAGATGCTCGTACAGGTCGGCCGGGTCGGGCCAGTCAGCCAGCAGTTCGCCGGCATAGCGGCAGCCGGAGCCGACGGCATCGGCCAGCCACATCCAGTACAGCACGCTATCCATTGTACATCAAACTCCTCTGAAATGCCACAAAAGAATGCTGCCGGCCACCCCGGCGTTCAGGCTTTCGACCCGGTCGGTCATGGGGATGCGCACGGCGGCGGTGCAGGCTTCGATGGTCTGCCGGCACAGGCCCTGGCCCTCGCTGCCGATGACCACGCACACGCCGCCGGGGAAGTCGTTGCCCTCCGCTTCCAGCGGGCGGGCGTTGTACAGCGCCGCCGCCAGGCAGGCCACGCCGCGCGCGCGCAGCGCACCCAGCGCAGCGGGCAGGTCGGGGCATACCCCCAGCGGCAGGCGGCCGGCCGCGCCCATGGAGGCGCGCAGCACCTTGGGCGAAAAGGGGGCCGCGCACCCCGGCCCCAGCAGCACGGCGTCAAAGCCGAAAGCGGCCGCGCTGCGCAGCAGCGTGCCCACGTTGCCGGGGTCCTGCACGCCCTCCAGCGCCAGCAGGCGGCGCGCCGCGCCCAGCAGCGGGGCCGGGTCGGCGGCGGGGGTATGGAACAGCGCGAACACGCCCTGCGTGCTGCGCGTGCCGGCCAGCTTTTCGGCCACCGGCTGCGTGATGAGCACCGGGGGCGCCGCCAGCGCGCCCAGCGCGGGGGCGCGCTGCAGCGCGGCGGCGGTCACATACAGTTCCGCTATGCGGCAGCCCTTGGCCAGCTCCAGGCAGAGCTTGGGGCCTTCGGCAAAAAAGAGGCCGGCGGCGGCGCGCTGGCGCTCGGAATCGCGCAGCGCGCAGGCGCGCTTGACGCGGGGGTTTTCGCGGCTGGTGATGGCATCGGGCTGGTTCATGGGCGGGCCTTTCGCTTACATTCAAAAAAGACGCACGCGCATAACGCGCGGGCGTCTTACATACGTGTTTTTACAGAGCCTTTTTGGCGGTGTCCACCAGGGCGGTGAAGCTGGCGGGGTCGTGGATGGCCATTTCGGACAGCATCTTGCGGTTCAGCTCCACGCCGGCCTTTTTCAGGCCGTTCATAAAGGTGGAGTAGTTCATGCCCTGGGCGCGCACCGCGTTGTTGATGCGGGTGATCCACAGGTTGCGGAACTGACGCTTTTTCTGCTTGCGGCCCACGTAGGCATAGTTGCCGGATTTCATCACGGCCTGTTTGGCCATGCGGAAATGCTTGGACTTGGAGCCGTAGTAGCCTTTCGCCAGTTTGAGGGTCTTGGTGCGACGCTTGTGCGTCATGGTAGCGCCTTTGATACGAGCCATGGTATTTTATCTCCTTTATACAGTCATTCTCTTGCCAAAAAAC
>CALWNS010000212.1 GCA_944382805.1 uncultured Gemmiger sp.
AGCAGTACCATGTGGACGGCCTGCGCGTGGACGCCGTGGCCAGTATGCTCTACCTGGACTACAACCGCCGCGACGGCGAGTGGGAACAGAACGTCAACGGCGGCAAGGAAAACCTGGAGGCCATCGCCTTCCTGCAGAAGTGCAACAGCACCATCCTGGGCCGTTATCCCCACAAGATGATGATCGCCGAGGAATCCACCGCCTGGCCGCTGGTCACCAAACCCGCTGCAGATGGCGGCCTGGGCTTCAACTTCAAGTGGAACATGGGCTGGATGAACGATATGCTCAGCTACATGAAGACCGACCCGCTGTTCCGCGCCGGCAACCACGGCAAGGTCACGTTCAGCTTCTTCTACGCTTTCAGCGAAAACTTTGTGCTGCCCATCAGCCATGACGAGGTCGTACACGGCAAGTGCAGCCTGATCAACAAGATGCCCGGCGACTACGAGCAGAAGTTCGCCAACCTGCGCACCTTCTACGGCTACATGAACGCCCACCCCGGCAAAAAGCTGCTGTTTATGGGCCAGGAGTTCGGCCAGTTCATCGAATGGGACGAAAAGAAGCCGCTGGACTGGATGCTGCTCGGCTACGACAAGCACCGCCAGCTGCAGGCCTATGTCAGGGACCTCAACGCCTTCTACCGCGAGACCCCCGCCATGTGGGAGATCGACTACAGCTGGGAGGGCTTCCAGTGGATCGTGCCCGACGATAACCAGCAGAGCGTCATCGCCTTCCTGCGGCGGGACGCAAAGGGCAAAATGGTCATGGTCGTCTGCAACTTTAACCCCGTCCTGCGCGAAGGCTATTCCATGGGCGTGCCCAACGCCGGCCAGTACAAGGAGGTCCTGAACTCCGACGACGCCAAGTACGGCGGTTCCGGCGTGACCAACGGCACGGTGCGCAGCAAAAAAGGCGCCATGCATGGTTTTGAGCAGCACGTGACCCTCACATTGCCGCCGCTGTCCACGCTGTATTTCAGCGTGCCCGCCCCGCGCAAGAAAGCCGCCAAGCCCGCCGAGGCCAAGCCGGGAGCCAAAAAGATGGCCAAAAAGGCCCCCGCGCGCAAAGCGCCCAAACCTTCTTCGTCCAGACCGTCTGAAAAGGCGTAAGGAAATATATTGGACTCACCGTGAAAATGAACTTCTAAGGGGAGAAACATTATGGCAAAAGAAATGATCGCAATGATCCTGGCCGGTGGGCAGGGTTCGCGCCTGTATGCGCTGACCCAGAAGCTGGCCAAGCCGGCGGTGCCGTTCGGCGGCAAGTACCGCATCATCGATTTCCCGTTGTCCAACTGCGTCAACTCGGACATCGATACGGTCGGCATCCTCACGCAGTACCAGCCGCTGGTGCTCAACGAGTACATCGGCAACGGCCAGCCGTGGGACCTCGACCGCCTGCACGGCGGCGTCCATGTATTGCCGCCCTACCAGCAGGCCACCGGCTCTGACTGGTACAAGGGCACGGCCAACGCCATCTACCAGAATATTTCTTTCATCGACCGCTACGACCCGCAGTATGTCATCATCCTGTCCGGCGATCAGATCTGCAAGCAGGACTACAGCGATTTCCTCCGCTTCCACAAGGAGAAAAACGCCGAGTTCAGCGTGGCCGTTATGGAGGTGCCCTGGAGCGAGGCTTCCCGCTTTGGCCTGATGGTCACCGATAACGACGACCGCATCAACGCCTTCCAGGAAAAGCCCAAAGAGCCCAAATCCAACCTCGCCTCCATGGGCATCTACATCTTCAACTGGGATATCCTCAAGGCGTACCTGATCGCTGACGAAGCCGACCCCAACTCCGACAACGACTTTGGCAAAAACGTCATTCCCGCCCTGCTCAAGGACGGCCGCCGTATGTACGCCTACCGCTTCAGCGGCTACTGGAAGGACGTCGGCACCATCTCCTCGCTGTGGCAGGCCAACATGGAGGTGCTGGATCCTTCCCATTCCGGCATCAACCTGTTTGACGAAAACTGGAAGATCTACTCCCGCAACTCCGGCCAGCCCTGCCAGCAGATCGGCTCGGACGCGGACATCGTCAACTCGATGGTCACCGAAGGCTGCAAGATCAACGGCACCGTCAAGAACTCCATCCTGTTCCCCGGCGTTGTGGTCGAAAAGGGCGCCACGGTCGAAGCGGCCGTGGTCATGGGCGGCACCGTCATCAAGGCGGGCGCTACCGTCAGCCACTGCATCGTGGCCGAGAACGTGATGGTGGAAGAGGGCGCTACCGTCGGCAAAATGCCGGAGGAAGGCCTGAACATTGCCGAACCGGGCGAAGTGGCTACGGTCGGCTCCGGCGTCAAGATCGGCAAGGGCGCGGTCGTCGGCCCCAAAGCGATGGTCTCCAACGATGTAAAGGATGGTGAGGAACAATGGTAAGCAGCAACGCTAATGCTCTGGGCGTTATTTTCGCCAACTCGTACGATAACCTTGTCCCCGAACTGGTGGCCGAACGTACCATGGCCTCCATCCCGTTCGCGGGCCGCTACCGCATGATCGACTTTACGCTGTCCAACATGGCCAACTCCGGCGTGGACAACGTCTCGATCATCGTGCGCAAAAACTATCATTCGCTGATGGACCACCTCGGCGCCGGCCGTGAATGGGACCTGACCCGCAAGCGCGGCGGTTTGAACATCATCCCCCCGTTTGCCGAGCGCAGCGTCAAGATGTACTCCGGTCGCGTGGATGCGCTGGCCAGCGTGCTGTCCTGGCTCAGCGCGCAGAAAGAGCGCTACGTCATCCTGTCCGACTCGCACATTGCGATGAACTTCAACTTCAACAAGCTGCTGGAAGCGCACATCGAAAGCGGCGCGGACGTGAGCATGGTCTACAACCGCACCGAGATCCCCGACGGCGCCCGCAACGATAACTACACCATCCGCATCGATGCCAACGGCCGTGTGACCGAGCTGCTGTCCAACGACTACCGCCCCGGTATGCAGAACCTGTCGATGAACATCTACGTCATCGAGCGCGAAAGCCTCATCCAGCTCGTGCGCGATGCGGCGGTGCGCGGTCTCGTTTACTTCGAGCGCGACATCCTGGCCCGCAACCTCAGCCTGCTCAACGTCCGCGCGTATGAGTTTACCGGCTATTCGGCCCGCCTGGCGGACATGAAGAGCTATTTTGACGAGAATATGCGCCTTCTGCAGCCCGGCAACGTCGAGCAGCTGTTCGACGCGGCCAACCCCATCTACACCAAGATCCGCGACGACAACCCCACCCGCTACCTGGAGGGCAGCCGGGTCAAGAACTGCCTGGTGGCCGACGGCTGCGTGATCGAAGGCGTGGTCGAAAACAGCGTGCTGTTCCGCGGCTGCGTGGTCAAAAAAGGCTCCGTGGTGCGCAACTGCGTGCTGATGCAGGACAGCGTGGTAGAGGAGAACTGCTCGGTCGAGTATGTGGTCACCGATAAGAACGTCCACATCACCAGCGGCAAGCAGCTCTGCGGTACCGATTCGTTCCCTGTGTTCGTGGCCAAGAACCACACGGTCTGATCGCTCAAAAGGGCGGGCTGCCACATCTCCCCGGCGGCCCTGCCTGCTTGAGAGGGCGGGGGACACCCCGCCCTTTCTCTTACTATGACAGGGAGCGCCCCGCGCCCCCTGACACCCTGCAAGGAGGGTATAGTTATGAAGATTTTGTATGCAGCCAGCGAAGCGGCGCCCTATGCCAAATCCGGCGGCCTGGCGGACGTGGCCGGCGCCCTGCCCAAGGCGCTCGTGCGCGACGGCATCGACTGCCGCGTGGTCATGCCGCTGTACAACGACCTCAAGTTCAAGGATACGCTGACCTACGTCACCAACTTCAGCGTGCCGGTGGGCTGGCGCAGCCAGTACTGCGGCCTGTTCCGCGCCGAGCGCGATGGCGTGACCTACTATTTCCTGGATAACGAATACTACTTCAAGCGCAGCGGCCTGTACGGCTTCTACGACGATGGCGAGCGCTTCGCCTTCTTCGCCCGCGCCATCCTGGAAATGCTGTTCTACACCGATTTCGAGCCGGACATCATCAACTGCAACGACTGGCAGACCGCGCTGACCCCGGTCTACCTGAACCTGTACTACCGCCACCTGGATAAGTTCAACCGGATCAAGACGGTGTTCACCATCCACAACATCGCATACCAGGGCAAGTACGGCCTGGATATCCTGGAGGATACCTGCGGCATCGGCAAGCGGGACGCCCATGTGGTCGAATACGACGGCTGCGCCAACTTTATGAAGGGCGCCATCGAGACCGCCGACAAAATCACCACCGTCAGCCCCACCTATGCGGGCGAGATCCTGGACCCGTGGTTCAGCCATGGCCTGGACGGCCTGCTGCGCCAGAAGCAGTATAAGCTGTGCGGCATCCTGAACGGCATCGATGTGGACGTGTTCAACCCTGCCACCGACCCCGACATCGCCCAAAACTACGACGTCACCAACTTCCAGGAGGGCAAAGCCGTCTGCAAGGCGGCTCTGCAGGACGAGATGGGCCTGAACAAGGACGGCAGCCCCGTCATGGCCATGGTCACCCGCCTGGTGGGCCACAAGGGCCTTGACCTTGTGCGCTCCATTGCCGAAGGCCTGCTGCAGCAGGGCATCGAACTGGTCATCCTTGGCTCCGGCGAAGCCCAGTACGAAAACTTCTTCAACGAACTTTGCGCGCGCCACCCCGGCCGCGTGGGCGTGTACATCGGCTTCAACGCCAAGCTGGCGCAGCACATCTACGCGGGCGCCGATATCTTCCTGATGCCGTCTCGCTCCGAGCCTTGCGGCCTGGCGCAGATGGTCTCCTGCCGCTACGGAACCATCCCGGTCGTGCGCGAGACCGGCGGCCTGCGCGATTCCATCCACGATTCCGGCGATGGTTTCGGCAACGGCTTCACCTTCGCCAACTACAACGCCCACGAGCTGTACGAGGCCTGCTGGCGCGCCAAAGAAGGCTACTGGCAGAAAGAGGGCTGGCCGATCCTGGTTCGCCGCGCCATGGAATGCGACTTCAGCTGGGCCAACTCGGCCAAGAGCTACGAGGGCCTGTACAACGAGGTCGTGAACCTCTGGTAAAAAGTGCGTACAGCACTCATTTTAACAAAAATTCTGCCGGCCGCGGTCACCGCGGCCGGCAGGCTTTTCCGTATCTGCGAACTCCTTGCGATACAGTTTGGATGCACCCTTGACGCAAGTTGTACACATATCTGCCGTATACTTGGTGCAAAGGTCGTTCCGCGCGGCATTTTTGCGCGGCGGCCGGTCCGGCAGAAAGGGGACGTATCGCTATGCGGAAAGCCAGGAGAGACCCCATGGGGAAATTTTGCAGATTTTTAGCGGCGGCGCTGCTGCTGGCCGGCGCCTGGCAGGCCGTGCGCTGGGCGGCGCGCGGGCAGGTCAGCCTGTCCGCGCCGCGTATGTCGCCCGGCCGTGCGCAGCAGGCGCAGGAAAGCAAGCAGGACGAAACGGAGCCGGGGGCGGCGCAGGCCGCCGGTCTGGACACGGCGGCGCTCGATGCCTTCTGCGCCGCGCAGCCCGGCCATTTTTCGGTCTACCTCGGCACGCTGGACGGCAGTACGTTTTATACCCATGATACCGAGATGCTCTACTACCCGGCCAGCACGCTGAAAGCCGCCTACGCGCTGTGGCTCTGCCAACAGGCGGATGAAGGGCTGATCGACCTGGAGGGGGAGATTCCTAACTATTATTACAGCGGCGAACTGGCAGCCACCCCGCTGGCGGAGTATGCCGCCAGCGCCGCCCTCCCCACCTGGAAAGTGCTGCACGCCATGATCGCCCAGAGCAGCAACGAGGCCATGCGGCTGCTGGCCGCCAGCTGGCCCGGCGATGCCTCCGGCGGCTTTGTCGAGTTTTTGCGCTTGCTCGGTTTCGGCACGCCGGACGCCTGCGCCATCACCTGGGAGGGCGGCATCGACGGCGTGATGTCCGTGGCAGACGCCGGGCGCATGATGAGCGCCCTGGCGGCGTACTTCGAAACGGATACCGCCACGGCGATCCGCCTGCGGCAGTGCTTCCTGGACGCCGAGCATACCGCCCTGTACATACCGGAGGGCGTCCCCGCCGCCAAAAAGTACGGCAGCTGGGACTACGCTTTCCACGACCTGGCCATCGTCTATGCCGACACGCCGTACATCCTGTGCTGCATGACCGACCAGGGCGACCGGGACATCGATTTCCCCTCTGCGCCGGTGGAAGCCATGCAGCAATTCGGGGAACTTGTCTACACGCAGCTGAACCCCGGGGCGGAATAAGCCAAACAGCAAAAAAGGCCCCTGCGCCGGACCCCGTGGAAGGGGAGGGCGCAGGGGCCTTTGCGGTCTGCGGGCGTTTATACGGTAAAGCGGATCTCGCGCCCGGTCGGCTCATAGGCGCGGAACTTGACCCCCGCCATGGTCAGCAGCCGCCGGCTGGCAATGCTCGACTCGGCGTCGTGGTATTTGTCCGAAAGGTAGACGATCTCCCGGATGCCGCTCTGGATGATGCTTTTGGCGCACTCGTTGCAGGGGAACAGCGTCACATAGACCCGCGCCCCGCGCAGGTCGCTGTGGGCGGAATTCAGGATGGCGTTCAGTTCCGCGTGGCAGACGTACATATACTTGGTCTCCAGCGGCGGGCCTTCGCGGTCCCAGGGCATATCGTCGTCGCTGCAGCCGATGGGCATACCGTTATACCCCAGCGAAAGGATCTTGTTTTCCGGGCTGACGATGCAGGCCCCCACCTGGCTGTTCGAATCTTTCGACCGCATGGCCGAAAGCAGGGCGATGCCCATAAAGTATTCGTCCCAGCTGATGTAATCGGTGCGTTTCATGGTATCCCAGCCTTTCCTGGCCGGCGGCCGGCGGGCCGCGGCGTTTTCGCAAAACTTCTACCTTTATTATACTGTCCGCGCCGCCCCGGCGCAAGGGTGCGGCGCTGTTTTTTGTGCGGGCGCGCCGGGCGGCCGGCCAGCCAGCCGGCGGTACTTGCTGCGGGTAGCTTCGCCCCCGCGCAGGTGCCGCTCGGCCTTGTTTTTCAGCAGCACCTTGCGCACCTCCTGCCACAGGCCGGGGTGCAGCCGCTGCAGCCGCGCCTGGTCTTTCCAGATGGTGCTCTTGCTCACGCCGAACACCCCGGCCGCCGCGCGCACCGTTGCGCCGCTGCGCGCCAGGTACTGTCCCACCGCCAGCGCGCGCTCCTCCGGGTCGCCCTTCATACGCAAACCTCCCTTGCACAGTGTGGGCGGGCGTTGTGCCGCCCTCTGCTACACCCTATGCGAAAAAAGGAGAGGATAGACCGGGAAAAACGCTTTTGCGCGCCGGGCAGGAACAAAAACGCCGGCCATTTGGCCGGCGGTAAGCGATGTATTTATAATAAGTAGGGGGAACGGCGGGCGTTATTCGTACATCCGCCGCCCGGCAAAAACGCACAGCGGGCGCTTGGCTTTGCCCGTGCTCATCAGCTGCTCGGCGGCTACCAGCGTGGCCCCGGCGCTGGTGCAGGCGGGCACGCCGTCCAAAAACAGCACCTCGCGCGCGGCGCGGTCGGCGTCGGCGGTGGAGACGGTCAGCACCGTGTCCACCACATAGGGGTTGTAGTTTTCCGGCACGAACCCCGGCCCAATGCCGGCAATGGCGTGCTGGCCGATCATCCCGCCCGATATGGCGGCGCATTCGCTTGGCTCTACGGCCACGATGCGGATCATGCTGTTCCAGGCTTTCAGGTATTCGGCCGTGCCGGTAATGGTGCCGCCGCTGCCCACGCCGATCACCACCGCGTCAATGGAATCGCCGCAGGCTTTCAGGATCTGCGGCCCGGTCACGCGGCGGTGGTATTCCGGGTTGTCATCGTTGGCAAAATAGTTGGTAAAATAACCGTTATAATGGCGGGCGGTATCGGCCGCCACGCGGTCCAGCGCTTTGCGGCTGTTTACGGTGCAGGCCACGATGTGCGCCCCCAGGTCCTGCAGGCGCTTGCGCCGCTCAAAGGGCAGGGAACTGGGCACCACCAGGATGCACCTGTGCCCGGTGGTGGCGCAGGATACGGCCAGCGCCGCGCCAAAGCTGCCGGAACTGGCTTCCACCACCGGCATACCGGGCTTGAGCACGCCGCGTTCGGTGGCAAAGGCCAGCATCGTTTCGGCCACGCCGTCCTTGCAGGTGCCGGTGGCGCCGCCAAAATCCAGGTAGGCCAAAATGCCGGCCGGCAGCCCGTGCCGGCCGGAGTACCCGTCCAGCCGCACGACCGGGCACTTGTACACGTCCTGATAATAGCTTTGCAGGATGCCCAAAGAGCCGCCACCGTCCTTTCCCCGTGCTGCCGCGGCGCCAGGGCCGCGATGCCTTTTTATTATAGCATAAATCGACGCCGTTTGCATCCCCCGCCGGGGCAAAAGCGTAAAAAACCGCCGGGCGGTCAAAATTTGCCGCCAAACCCTTGACAGTGCGCCCGGCCGGTGGTATAATTCATCTGCTGTAAAGGAAAACACTTTACACCACGCGAAGGGGGGCGCCGCTGTGGCCGCCAAAAGCCAGAAAAACCTGGGGTTTTCGCTGCTGCTCGACTACTACGGCCCGGTCCTGACCGAAAAGCAGCGCGCCATCCTTACCGAATATTATGACGAGGACCTGTCCCTGGCCGAGATCGCGGAAAATTTCGGCATCACCCGCCAGGGCGTGCGCGATGCGATCAAGCACGGCGAGGCCACCCTGACCGATATGGAGGCCCGTTTGGGCTGCGCCGGGCGGGAAAGGGCGCTGCGCAGCGGCCTGGACCGGCTGGAGGAGCTGGTCATGGAGGTGCGCTGCTGCAATACCGGCCTGTTTACGCCGGTGCCGCAGATCGCCCGCGATACCGACGAAATGCTGGCCATCATCCGCCGGCTGAACGACTGACCCGGCAAAGGAGGGAAGAGCATGGCTTTTGAATCCTTAAGCGAGCGCCTGTCCGGCGTATTCAAAAAGCTGCGCGGCAAGGGCAAGCTGAACGAGGCCGACATCAAGGCCGCCATGCGGGAAGTGCGCATGGCCCTGCTGGAGGCGGATGTCAACTACAAAGTCGCCAAGGATTTCTGCGCCCAGGTCTCCGAGCGCGCCATGGGTCAGGAGGTCATGGAAAGCCTGACCCCCGCGCAGCAGGTGGTCAAGATCGTCAACGAGGAACTTACCCGCCTGATGGGCGGCGACGATCCGCAGCCGCTGCACATCAAGAACAAGGGCCAGACCGTGCTGATGATGTGCGGCCTGCAGGGCAACGGCAAAACGACCCACGCGGCCAAGCTCGGCAAATACTACCGCGCCCAGGGCCGCCGCCCGCTGCTGGTGGCCTGCGATATCTACCGCCCCGCCGCCATCGACCAGCTGCGCATCGTCGGCCAGCAGGCCGGCGTGCCGGTGTTCGAACTGGGCACCGAAAAGCCGGAGACCATCGCCGCCCGGGCTATGGCCTTTGCGCGGGACCACGGCAACGACATCGTGATCCTGGATACCGCCGGCCGCCTGCAGATCGACGATACGCTGATGGACGAGCTGGTGCGCATCAAGCAGGCGGTCGAGGTGGACGAGACCCTGCTGGTCGTGGACGCCATGGCCGGCCAGGAGGCCGTCAACGTGGCCCGCACCTTTAACGAAAAGGTCGGCATCAGCGGCGTCATCCTGACCAAGACCGACGGCGATACCCGCGGCGGTGCGGCGCTTTCGGTGCTGGCCGTCACCGGCAAGCCCATCTACTTCCAGGGCACCGGCGAAAAACTCGAGGATCTGGAGCCGTTTTATCCCGCGCGGATGTCCAGCCGCATCCTGGGCATGGGCGATGTGCTTTCTCTGATCGAAAAAGCCCAGTCCGTACAGGACGAAAAGGCGGCCGAGCAGACGGCCCGCCGCCTGATGGAAAACAAGTTCGATCTGAACGATATGCTCGACCAGTTCGCCCAGATCAAAAAGATGGGCGGCGCGGCGGCGCTGCTGAATATGCTGCCCGGCGGCAGCCAGATCGACCCTGACAGCATCGACGAAAAGGCGCTGCCCCACATCGAGGCCATCATCTATTCCATGACGCCGGAAGAACGCGCCAAGCCCGCCATCATCAACCCCAAACGCAAGCGCCGCATCGCCGCCGGCAGCGGCCAGACGGTCGAAGCCGTCAACAAGCTGCTGCGCCAGTACGAGATGATGCAGAAAATGATGAAAAAGGCCAAGCGCAACCCCAAGGGCTTTATGCGCAGCCTGGGCGGCTTGGGCGGCCTGCGCGGTATGCGCTGACAAGATCCCCGTTATCTCTCCCCGCCAGGGGTGGATATACAGCCCCGCAAGGGCAAAATTTTACCACACGATCAGTTTGGAGGAAAAAACCATGGTCAAAATTCGTCTGCGCCGTCTGGGCGCCAAGAAAAACCCGTTCTACCGCGTTGTTGTGGCGGACAGCCGCTTTGCCCGCGACGGCCGCTTCATCGAGGAGATCGGCACCTACGACCCCACCACCGAGCCTTCTACCGTCAAGATCGATGCCGACAAGGCCAAGCAGTGGCTGGCCAACGGCGCCCAGCCCACCGACACCGTGCGCGCGCTGCTGAAGAAGGCCGAGATCCTGTAACACCACCTGTTCTGAAAGGGAGGGACCCCAGATGCAGGAACTGCTGCTTGCCGTTGCCCGCGGCCTTGTCGAGGATAAGGACGCCGTGCAGGTGACGGTAGACCCCGCCCGTGAAGACGGCACCATCGTCTACCACCTCAGCGTGGCCGAAAACGATATGGGCCGTGTGATCGGCAAACAGGGCCGCATTGCCAAGGCGATCCGCGTGGTCATGCGCGCCGCCGCCGTCCGTCAGGGCGAAAAAGTTGTGGTCGAGATCGACTGACCGACCCTTCGCCGGCACCCCGTGCTTTTTGCTATCGGGGTGCCTTTTGACTGTCATAAAGGAGGAACGCCATGCAAAGCTACCTGCCCGCCTGCAAGATCGTTACCACCCACGGGGTGCGCGGTGAAATGAAAGCCCAGTCCCTGTGTGACGGCGCGGCTTTCCTGGCCCAGTGCAAACGGCTGTTCGCCACGCCGGAAGGCGGCGGCGAAACGGCGCTGCTCGGCGTGCGGGCGCAGGGGACCATGCTACTGGTGCGCCTGTCCGGCATTGCGGATATGGACGCCGCCCGCGCCCAGGTGGGGCATACCTGGTATTTTGCCAAGGCGGACGTCCGCCTGCCCGCCGGCCGCTATTTTATCGACGACCTGCTCGGCTGCGCCGTCACCGACGCCGATACCGGCACGGTGTACGGCCGCATCACGGCGGTCGAACGCCCGGCAGCGCACGATGTGTACACCGTGACCGATGAGGCCGGCGCGGAACACCTGTTCCCGGCCGTGCCGGAGTTTTTGGAGCGCATCGACCTTGCGGCCCGCACGGTCCTTGTCCGCCCGATCCCCGGCCTGTTCACCCCGGCTGTCAACGGCGATGAGGAATAAAGCCATGCGCATTGATATCGTGACGCTGTTCCCCGAACTGTGCGACCGGTTCCTGGGCGCCAGCATCCTGGGCCGTGCGCGGGCCAAAAACCTGTTCGAGGCCCACTGCCACCAGATCAGGGACTATACGCAGAACAAGCAGCGCCAGACCGACGATTACCCCTATGGCGGCGGCTGCGGCATGGTGCTATACGCCCAGCCCATTGCCGACTGCCTGCGCGCCGTGCAGGCCCAGTGCGCCGCGCAGGGGCGGGCCAAGCCGCACGTCGTGTTCCTCACGGCCGGCGGGCAGCCCTATACCCAGGCCATCGCCAAGCGCCTGGCCGCCTGCGACAGCCTGACGCTGGTCTGCGGCCACTACGAGGGTGTGGACGAGCGCGTGATCGAAGCCTTTGCCGACGAGGAGATCTCCATCGGGGATTATGTGCTTACC
>CALWNS010000213.1 GCA_944382805.1 uncultured Gemmiger sp.
CCCGGCGCTGAGCTATGCGGCGCTGGCCGTGGCGCTGGGCACGCTGGCCGCCGCGCTGCTGGCCCCCGGCGAGCGCCGCCGCTGCGCGGGCGTGTTTATGGCCGGGTGCGCGCTGGGCGCGCTGGCCGCTCCCGGCTGGGCGCAGGCGCTGTGGGTGCTGGCGGCGGCCGGGGCGGGGGCGCTGGCGGCGCTGGCCTGCCCGGCGCGGTGGCTGAACACGGCGTTCCCGCCGCCGGCCCCGCCGGCCGCCGGCCAGGCCGTCAGCCTGAACGCCGCCGCGCGCCGCCTGAACGGCGTGGCCGACGCGCTGACCGACATTGCGCAGACGGTCAACGAAGTGTGCGAGCGCCAGGCCCCGCCGCGCGGCGAAACCTACGACTTTGTGGTGGAATACGCGGCCCGCCGCGTCTGCCAGGGGTGCGAGCGCCGCGGGCTGTGCTGGGTGCGCGGGTACTCCACCGCCGTGGACGGGCTGTACCGCCTGCGCGCCGTGCTGGAGACCCACGGCCGCGCCGAGATCGAGGACCTGCCCGGCCAGCTGAGCGCCTGCACCCACCCCGCGGCGCTGTGCGCCGCCGTGACCCACGGCTACCGCCTGTGGTGCAGCCGCCGCCAGACCCGCGCGCGGGCCGGGGCGCTGCGCGCCGCCCTGACCGAGCAGTACGGCGCCATGGCCGCCGCCCTGGCGCAGATGGCCGCCCGGCTGGGCCGGGCCGGCCTGCCGGACGCGCGCCGCCAGGCCAAGGTGGCGCAGCTGTTTGCCGCGCTGGGGCTGGACGTGCTGGAATGCGCCGTACTGGCCGATGCCGCCGGGCGCATCACGGTCAGCGTCACGCTGCCGCGCCTGAGCCTGCGGCAGGACGAAGCCGCCGCCCTGACGCAGGAGGTGGGCGCGGCCTGCAAGCGGGACTTTGCTCTGCCGGACATAGCCGCCTGCCGCACCGTGACCGTGCTGCGCTTTGCCGAACGCCCGCTGTTTGCCGCGGCGTTCGGCCTGGCGGGGCGCGCCGCGCCGGGGCAGGAGGTCAGCGGCGACGCCTGCGACCAGTTCTGCGATGCCGCCGGCCGCGCGCAGATGCTTTTGTGCGACGGCATGGGCACCGGCAAAAGCGCCGCCGTGGACGGCCGCATGGCCGCCAAGCTGACCGGCCAGCTGCTGCGCGCCGGCTTTGCTGCCGAAAGCGCGGCCCGGCTGGTGAACGTGGCGCTGGGGCTGAAAAACGCCGAGCAGGAATCCGGCGCCACGCTGGACCTGCTGACGGTGGATTTGTACACCGGCCGGGCCGGGCTGTTCAAGGCGGGGGCCGCGCCCAGCTTTCTGGTGCGGGACGGCGTAGCCCGCCTGCTGGAGGCCCCCAGCCTGCCCATCGGGGTCACGGCCGGGGTGGTGGGCCGATCGACCGCGTTCGGCCTGGCGGCGGGGGACATGGTGGTCATGGTGAGTGACGGCGCGCTGGCCGACGGCCCCGGCTGGCTGGCCGAACAGCTGCAGCTTTCCGCCCGGCTGGGCCAGGACCCGGCCCGCGTGGCCGAAACGGTGGCCGAAAGCGCCCGCCGCCGCGCCGGCCCGCGCGCGGACGACATCACGGTGGCCGTGCTGCAGCTGGAAAGCAGGGAGTAGAAGCGGGCGCGATACAGCGTAAATTTTGCGCCCGATGCGGATATTTGCCGCCCATTGCCTCCCTTGTCAAAGGGAGGTGGCACGGCCGCAGGCCGTGACGGAGGGATTGTTTTGCCTTGAAATGCTGTTTATAAACGGCAGCTTACCCCACGCAATCCCCCAATCTGCGGGCTGCCGCCCGCAGCCAGCCCCCTTTGACAAGGGGGCCTATGCCGCCACCAAAAACAACGCACCACCGCAAAACCAAAAAATGCGCCCGGTACTGTCCACAATTTTTTTACAAAATCAGCCAAAAAACTGTTTAATTTTTGCCAAAGTTGTGGTAAAGTAGAATCACCTGAACAAACAGGCGGCCCGCCGCCTGGATCAAATAACGCTTTGGCCGCGCACGGCCGGGCGCGGAAAGAGGTTATGACAACGATGGAATACGCCAGCAAAGACATCCGCAACATCCTGGTGGCCGGCCACGCCGGCTGCGGCAAGACCACGCTGGTCGAAGCGCTGCTGTACATGAGCGGCGCGACCGAGCGCATGGGCCGCGTAGAGGACGGCACCACCGCCAGCGATTTTGACCCCGAAGAAGCCAAGCGCAAAGCCTCGCTGAACAGCAGCGTCGTGCCGGTGGAACTGGACGGCACCAAGTTCAACCTGATCGACGCGCCCGGCCTGTTCGACTTTGAGGCCGGCGTGGCCGAAGGCGCGGCCGCGGCCGAAAGCGTGCTGATCTGCGTTTCGGGGCGTTCGGGCGTCAGCGTCGGCGCGGAAAAGGCTTACCGCCTGGCCGTCAAACAGAACAAGGCCCGCCTGGTGTTCGTGACCAAGGCCGACTTGGAAAACGCCGATTACTTTAAGATCTTGGAGCAGATGAAGATCCGCTTCGGCCCCTCGGTCTGCCCCTGCGTGGTGCCCGCCCGCCTGGACGACGGCACCGTGGCCTACATCAACCTGTTCAGCCAGAAGGCGTTCAAGTACGAAAGCGGCAAGCAGGTGCAGATCGACCTGCCCGACATCGGCCACCGCTTCGAGGGCCTGATCCAGGCCATGAACGAGGCCATTGCCGAGACGGACGAGGCCCTGATGGAAAAATTCTTTGAGGGCGAGCCGTTCACCACCGAGGAGATCGTGGCCGGCATGGCCGCCGGCGTGCGCAGCGGGCAGATCACGCCCGTGTTCTGCGGCAGCGCGGTCAACCTGCAGGCCATGGATATGCTGGTGTACAACCTGCGCGAGCTGCTGCCCGCGCCGTCCGCCGCCCCCGTTTTGGCCGAAGACGCCGCCGGCGAGCCGGTCGAGATCGCCGCCGACCCCGGCGCCCCCACCTGCGCCTACGTCTTTAAGACGGTGGCCGACCCGTTCGTGGGCAAGCTGAGCTTTATCAAGGTGCTGGCCGGCAAGCTTTCGGCAGCCTCCGGCGTCATCAACGCGCGCACCGGCCAGCCGGAGCGCATGGGCAAGACGCTGACCGTCTGCGGCAAGCGCCAGACCGACGCGGCCTGCATCCCGGCCGGCGATATCGGCGCGGTGGCCAAGCTGCCCACCGCCAAGACCGGCGATACGCTGTGCGACGCCGCCCGCGTTGTCAAGCTGCCCGCCCCCGCCTACCCGGAGGCCTGCTACCGCATGGCGGTCAAGGTGGCCAAAAAGGGCGACGAGGGCAAGGTATCCGGCGCGCTGGCCCGCCTGATGGAGGAGGACCCCTCCATCACCTACACCGTGGACCCGGAGACCAAGCAGCAGGTCATTGCCGGCCTGGGCACCCAGCACCTGGAGGTGGCCGTGGCCAAGCTGAAGAACAAGTTCGGCGTGGAGATCACGCTGGAAGCGCCGCGCGTACCCTACCGCGAATCCATCCGCAAGAGCTGCAAGGCCCAGGGCCGCCACAAAAAGCAGACCGGCGGCCACGGCCAGTTCGGTGATGTGTGGATCCAGTTTGAGCCGTGCGAGGGCGACGAGATCCAGTTTGAGGAAAAGGTGTTCGGCGGCAGCGTGCCCAAGAACTTCTTCCCCGCCGTTGAAAAGGGCGTGCGCCAGGCGGCCGCCCACGGCGTGCTGGCCGGCTACCCCATGGTGGGCATGAAGGCCACCCTGCTGGACGGCAGCTACCACCCCGTGGACTCCAGCGAAATGGCGTTCATCATGGCCGCCAAGCTGGCCTATAAGGCCGCCGTGCCCGAAGCCGGCCCCGTGCTGCTGGAACCCATCGGCACGCTGCAGGCCCATGTCCCGGCCGAAAACACCGGCGACATCATGGGCGAGGTGACCAAGCGCCGCGGCCGCGTGCTGGGCATGAGCCCCGACCCCGAGGAGGAGGGCGGCCAGGTGGTGGAGGCCGAAGTGCCCATGGCCGAAATGCAGGACTTTACCACCTATCTGCGCCAGCTGACCCAGGGGCGCGGGCGCTTCAGCTTCGCCTTTGTGCGCTACGAAACGCTGCCCCAGATGCTGGAGGCCAAAGTCATCGAGCAGGCCAAGGCCCTGGGCAACCTGAACGAGGACGACGCCTGAGCCGCCATCCCGCATAAAACCGCATAAAAAACGCAGGGAGCCGCGCGCCCCCTGCGTTTTTTGATTTTTCCGGATTTTCCCAAGGTGCGGCGGGCGTGAACGCCCGCCCTGCGGAGCAAGGCGAAGGCGCTATGGAATGGCTATGCACGTACAAATTATATGTAGGGAACGGGCGTGGCCCTTCCGCGAACCCCGCCGCGACCGCCGCGAGGCGGGAGGGCCATGGCCCTCCCCTACGAACCCCGGGCACCGCGCAGGCCAATATTTGTAACGAACGTGAAATTTATCGCTGTAGGGGCCGATGCTCGTCACTGCGCCCGCAGGCGCGTTTCGGAGGCCAACCGCCGCGCAGCGGCGGCTCTTAGGCCGGAGATCGGCCCG
>CALWNS010000214.1 GCA_944382805.1 uncultured Gemmiger sp.
ACGCCGTCTATGTCACCGATGTCGGCCAGCACCAGATGTGGGCGGCGCAGTACCTGCACCACACCAAGAGCCGCGGCTTTTTGACCAGCGGCGGCCTGGGCACCATGGGCTTCGGCTACGGCGCGGCTATCGGCGCGCAGCTGGCGCTGGGGCGCGAACAGCGGGTCATCATGCTCACCGGCGACGGTTCGTTCCACATGAACCTGAACGAGGGCTGCACCGCGGTCAGCTACCACCTGCCCATCATCACGGTCATTTTTAACAACCAGGTGCTGGGCATGGTGCGCCAGTGGCAGACGAGCTTTTACGGCGGGCGCTATTCCAGCACCGACCCGCACCGCCGGACCGATTTTGTCAAGCTGGCCGAAGGCTTCGGCGCCAAGGGCTACCGCGCCGCGACCCCGGCCGAGTTTGCCGCCGCGTTTGCCGACGCCATGCGGCAGGACGGCCCCAGCTGGATCGACTGCCGCATCGGCAAGGACGAGCGCGTGCTGCCCATGATCCCCGGCGGCGGCGACATCGAGGACATCATCATGGAGTAAAAAGGAGGCGACCGCCCTTATGACGAACAAAAAGTTGACCGTCCCGCCCACCGACCGGCGGCGGGTCATCAGCCTGCTGGTGGAAAACCAGAGCGGCGTGCTGGCGCGGGTCTCCAGCCTGTTCAACCGCCGCGGCTTCAACATCGACAGCCTGACCGTTTCGGCTACCAACGACCCCACCGTCTCCCGCATCACGGTCACCACCCACGGCAGCGACCAGGAGATCGAACAGCTGATCCTGCAGACCGAACGGCTGGAGGTTTCCCGCCAGGTGTTCGAACTTACGCCGGATAAGAGCCTGCAGCGCGAACTGCTGCTGCTGAAAGTGGCCTGCAACGCCAAAAACCGCGCCGAAATGCGCGAGATCGCCACCATCTACAAGGCCAAGATCGTGGACCTTTCGCCGGACAGCATGGTGCTGGAACTGACCGCCAAGCCGGAGAACATCGACGCCTTCCTGCGTATGTTCGAAGGTTACGAGATCCTGGAGCTTTGCCGCACCGGCGTGACGGCGCTGGAGCGCGGCGGTAAGCACCCCCATATGCAAAAGCCCCCGCAGGAGGTCCGCGCCGCCCAGTTCCCGCTGCCCGGCGCGCACGGCCCGGCGCCGGACGCCCCTTAGCGGCGGCACACCCCATCGTTTCCCTTAAAAATCCATATACAAAACAAAAAGGAGTAATGTACCCATGGCTATCAACAAGTATTACGATTCCGACTGCAACCTCGGCCTGCTGGACGGCAAGACCGTTGCCATTATCGGCTTCGGCTCCCAGGGCCACGCCCATTCCGAGAACCTGGCCGAAAGCGGCGTCAACGTGGTCGTCGGCCTGCGCAAAGGCTCCTCCCACTGGGACAAGGCCGCCGAATTCGCCGCCGCCCACCCCAACTTCCGCGTGATGGAGGTCGAGGAGGCCGCCGCAGCCGGCGATATCGTGATGATGCTGGTGCCGGACGAGCTGTGCGCCGATATCTACAACAAGCAGGTCGCCCCCCACATGACCGAGGGCAAGGCCCTGGCGTTCGCCCACGGCTTTAACATCCACTTCAAGACCATCACCCCGCCCAAAAACGTCGACGTTATCATGATCGCCCCCAAAGGCCCCGGCCACATCGTGCGCCGCCTGTACACCGAGGGCGAGGGCTGCCCGTCCCTGATCTGCGTGGAGCAGGACTACACCGGCAAGGCCAAGGAGCTGGCCCTGGCGTACGCCTGCGGCATCGGCGCCGGCCGCGCGGGCATCCTGGAGACCACCTTCAAGGAGGAGACCGAGACCGACCTGTTCGGCGAGCAGGCCGTGCTGTGCGGCGGCGTGTGCGAGCTGATCAAGGCCGGCTTCGATACGCTGGTCGAGGCCGGCTACGCCCCCGAGATGGCCTACTTCGAGACCTGCCACGAGATGAAGCTGATCGTTGATCTGATCAACGAGGGCGGCTTTTCCAAGATGCGCTACTCCATCTCCAACACGGCCGAATACGGCGACTACCGCACCGGCAAGCGCCTGATCACCGCCGAGACCCGCAAAGAGATGAAGAAGGTCCTGACCGAGATCCAGGACGGCACCTTCGCCAGCGAGTTCCTGACCGAGATGAACCCCAACGGCGGCCGCAAGACCCACTTCCTGGCCGAGCGCCGTATGCAGTCCGAACACCTGATCGAAAAGGTCGGCGCCGAGCTGCGCAAGATGATGAGCTGGCTGAAAAAGTAAACCCAAAACCATGGGGCGGGCATACGGCACGCCCCATTTTTAATAGGAGGGAAGGAACCTATGCGCAGCGATAATGTAAAAAAAGGCCCGGAGCGCGCGCCCAACCGCAGCCTGTTCTACGCCCTGGGCTATACGCCGGAGGAACTGGAACGCCCGCTGATCGGCGTGATCAGCGCCTACAGCGAGATCGTGCCCGGCCATATGGATCTGGATAAGCTGGCCGAAGCCGTCAAGGCCGGCGTGCGCATGGCCGGCGGCACGCCCATCCTGATGCCGGCCATCGGCGTGTGCGACGGCATCGCCATGGGCCATACCGGCATGAAGTACAGCCTGCCCAGCCGCGAACTGATCTGCGACAGCGTCGAGACCATGTGTACGGCCCACCAGCTGGACGGCCTGGTGCTGGTGCCCAACTGCGACAAGATCGTGCCCGGTATGCTGATGGCCGCCTGCCGGCTGGACGTGCCCGCCATCGTCTGTTCCGGCGGCCCCATGCTGGCCGGCCGCTACGGGGGCGAGGAGGTCAGCCTGTCCAAAATGTTCGAGGCCGTGGGCGCCTACAAAGCCGGCCTGATCAACGACGAACAGCTCGAGGACTGCACCTGCAACTGCTGCCCGGGCTGCGGCTCCTGCTCCGGGATGTACACGGCCAACAGCATGAACTGCCTGTGCGAGGCCATCGGCATCGCGCTGCCGGGCAACGGCACCATCCCCGCCGTCTACGCCAAGCGGCTGCAGCTGGCCAAGCGCGCCGGCATGGCCGTCATGGACCTGGTGCGCCGCGGCGTCACCGCGCGCCAGATCGTCACCGCGCGCTCCATCCGCAACGCGCTGACCTGCGACATGGCGCTGGGCTGCTCCACCAACACGGTGCTGCACCTGCTGGCCATCGCGCACGAGGCCGGCGTGCCGCTTGACCTCAAGCTGTTCAACGAGATCAGCGCCCAAACGCCCAACCTGTGCCACCTGGCCCCGGCCGGCCCCACCCATATGCCCGATCTGTACGAGGCGGGCGGCATCCCGGCCGTGCAGGCCGAGCTGGCCAAAAAGGGCCTGCTGGACCTGGACGTGCCCACCGTCACCGGCAAAACGCTGGGCGAAAACATCGCCGGCGCGCATATTTTGGACACCAAGGCCATCCGCCCCATCGACGACCCGTACAGCCCCACCGGCGGGCTGCAGATCCTGTGGGGCAACCTGGCGCCGGACGGCTGCGTGGTCAAGCGCAGCGCCGTTGCGCCCGAAATGCAGGTCCACAGCGGCCCCGCCCGTGTCTTTGACAGCGAGGACGCGGCCATCGCCGCCATCTACGCCGGCAAGATCGTGCCCGGCGACGTGGTGGTCATCCGCTACGAAGGCCCCAAGGGCGGCCCCGGTATGCGCGAGATGCTCAACCCCACCAGCGCGCTGGCCGGCATGAAGCTGGATACCACCGTGGCGCTCATCACCGACGGGCGCTTCTCCGGCGCTTCGCGCGGGGCGTCCATCGGCCATGTCAGCCCGGAGGCCGCCTCCGGCGGGGCGATCGGCCTGGTACAGGAGGGCGACACCATCGCCATCGACATCCCCA
>CALWNS010000215.1 GCA_944382805.1 uncultured Gemmiger sp.
TCCGCGATCAGGATCGTAGCCATGGTATCCCCCTTTTGCTTTGGGATCGTTTTGGCAGTGTGTCTGCTATCTATTATAACGAGCCATGTATCGAACTTGTTACAAAAAAAGCGCCCAAACGGCCAAATTGCGCAAATTATGTTCGCTTCGCGCATATTTTGCGCTGGCGCCGCGCGCACGCCCCGCCCGCAAACAAAGATACCCCGCGCGGCAGTTGCGGTCTGCCGCGCGGGGCGAAAAGGAGGATGTTAGGTCCTGCGGGGGTCACGCCGTTTCGGCGGCGGGGGTTTTGGCCAGCTTGCGCTGGAAGAACTTGACGATCTCAACCACCGGGATGACCACGACCGCCAGGGCCAGGGCCACCAGGTACTCGTTCAGATCGACAGGGGTAAAGCCGAAAGCATCCGCGATGGGCTTGACTTCCAGCACAACAGTGGTCAGCGCCAGGCTGCCGAGCATGGCGCCCCACAAAACCTTATTGTGGGTGTGCAGCGTAAAGATGCTGCCGCGCTGGCTGCGCATATTAAAGCTGTGGAAGATCTCGCACATACTCATGGTCAGGAAGGCCATGGTCATGCCGTCGTTGGAAACGCCCTTGGGCATTTCGAAGTAGCCGACCTCCATGCAGTGGCCGATGATATAGCTGGCAATGGTCAGCACGGTGACCAAAACGCCCTGGTATACCACGTCCACGCCCAGGCCGCCGGCAAAAATACCGTCGGTGGATTTGCGCGGCGGGCGGTGCATGATGTTCTTTTCGGCTTTTTCCACACCCAGCGCCAGCGCCGGGAAGCAGTCGGTGATCAGGTTGATGAACAAGAGGTGTACGGGGTTGAGCAGCGTAAAGCCCAAGAGCGTGGCGAAGAACACGCCCAGCACCTCGCTCATGTTGGAGGCCAGCAGGAACTGGATGGCCTTGCGGATGTTGTCGTAGATGCGGCGGCCCTCGGACACGGCGTTGACGATGGTGGCAAAGTTATCGTCCGCCAGCACCATATCGGCCACGTTCTTGGTCACGTCGGTGCCGGTGATGCCCATGCCCACGCCGATGTCGGCGCTCTTGATGGAGGGCGCGTCGTTCACGCCGTCGCCGGTCATGGTGGTGATGCAGCCCTTCTTTTTCCAGGCGGTGACGATGCGCACCTTGTGTTCGGGCTGCACGCGGGCGTACACGCCGTATTTGGTAATGGCTTCGGCCAGTTCGTCGTCGGTAAAGCCGTCCAGCTCGGAGCCGGTGATGGCCTCGCCGGCGTCGTGGATGATGCCCAGCTCGGTGGCGATGGCCACGGCGGTGTCCTTATGGTCGCCGGTGATCATCACGGGGCGGATGCCGGCGTCGCGGCATTCCAGGATGGCGGGCTTGACCTCCGGGCGCACCGGGTCGATCATGCCGGTCAGGCCGATAAAGCACAGGTCCTGTTCCAGCGCTTCGGGGCTGTTGTCGGCGGGTTTGGCTTCCCATTCACGCAGGGAGGCGGCCAGCACGCGCAGGGCCTTGTCGGCCATGGCCTTGTTGGCGGCCAGGATCTCGGCGCGCTTTTCCTCGGTCATGGGCCGGGCGGCTTCGCCGTCCCAGTAGCGGGTGCAGCGCTTGAGCACCTCGTCCGGCGCGCCCTTGGTGTACTGCACAAAGCCGCCGCCCTGTTTGGCGTGGACGGTGGACATCATCTTGCGGGAGGAATCAAACGGCGCTTCGTCCACACGGGGGGACGCGGCCTCCAGGTCGGGCTTTTTCAGCGCGACGCTGGCGGCGTAGTTGACCAGCGCGGCCTCGGTCGGTTCGCCGGTGGCGCCGCCCTCGGCGTATTCGGCGTCGGAGCACAGCGCCATGGCGGTGGCCAGCAGCTTTTCTTCGCCCACGTGCTCGACCACGGTCATCTTGTTCTGGGTCAGCGTGCCGGTCTTATCCGAGCAGATGACCTGCGCGCAGCCCAGCGTTTCGACCGCGGTCAGGCGGCGGATCACGGCGTTGCGCTTGGACATATTGGTCACGCCGATCGAAAGCACCACGGTCACCACGGTGGCCAGGCCCTCCGGGATGGCGGCCACGGCCAGCGAAACGGCGACCATGAAGGTATCCAGGATGGTGGTGGCGCTGAACTCGCCGGCGGTGATCAGGTTAAAGGCAAAGATAAAGATGCAGATGGCGATGACCAGCTTGGTCAGGGTCTTGCCCAGCTCGGTCAGCTTGCGCTGCAGCGGGGTCTGCTCCTGCTCGGTGGCGGCCAGCACGCCGGCGATCTTGCCCATCTCGGTCTCCATGCCGGTGCCGGTCACGACCATGCGGCCGCGGCCGTACACCACGGTGGAGCCCATATAGCACATATTTTTGCGGTCGCCCAGCGGCACGTCCTTGCCGTCGGGGCCAAGGGTCAGCGTTTCGATCATCTTGTTGACCGGCACGCTTTCGCCGGTCAGCGCCGCTTCCTCGATCTTCAGGCTGGCGTTTTCAATAATGCGGCCGTCGGCGGGCACGGCGTCGCCGGCCTCCAGCAGCACCACGTCGCCGGGCACGATCTCGGTGGAGTGCAGCGTCTCGGTCTTGCCGTTGCGCAGCACCTTGCTGGTGGCGGCGGTCATGGTCTGCAGCGCTTCGATGGCGGCTTCGGCCTTGCTCTCCTGGAACACGCCCAGCACCGCGTTAAGCAGCACCACGATCAGGATGATGACCACTTCGGTCATGCTTTCGCCGCTGATCACGCTGGTCACGGCCGAAACGGCGGCCGCGCACAGCAGCATGATGAGCATGGGGTCCTTCAGCTGGTCCAGGAACCGCTGCAAAAGGGTGGCTTTTTCGGCCTCCTTGAGCTTGTTGGGGCCATACTGCGCCAGGCGCTTTTCGGCTTCCTGGGCGGTCAGGCCTTCGGGGGTCGAGTTCTGCTCCTGCAGGACCTGCTCGACCGAAAGTTCATAATCTTTCAATGGGTCCGTCTCCTTTCCAAGTTGCGTACAATACAGGACTGGGGTGCGATCTATTGTAAAAAAGACCCGCACGCCGGGACGGCAAAGCTACCGGGACGTGCGAGTCTCATTCCGTTGGGGGCGGCGCCGGGCTTTTGGCCGTGGTGACGACGCCGCCCGCCCCAAAGCGGGGCGGAACTACTCCCTCAAAGCAAAACGTGTAAGCGCGGGCGGCCTTAAAAAAGCCCCTCCAGCAATATTTTCAGCCCCATCAGCACCAGGGCGGCGCCGCCGGCGCGCTCGGCCAGGGCCTTGTAGCGCGCCCCGAACAGGTTGCCGACCTTGCACCCCAGGGCGGAGAACGCGCAGGTCGTTACGCCGACGAGCGCCACCGCCGGCAAAATGCGCACCCGCATGGCGGCAAAGCTCACGCCGGCGGCCAGCGCGTCGATGGAGGTGGCCACCGCCAGCGGCAGCATGGCGCGGGGGGAAAAATCCGGGTCGGGGGCTTCCGCCCCGCCACCAAAGCTCTCGCGCAGCATATTGCCGCCGATGAACGCCAGCAGCGCAAACGCCACCCAGTGGCTGAAACCGCCCACCAGCCCGGCAAAGCCGGCCCCCAGCAGGTAGCCCAGCAGCGGCATGAGCGCCTGGAACGCGCCGAACCACAGCCCGCAGGCCAGCGCGTGGCGCGGGCGCATTTTCTGCACCGAAAGGCCCTTGCAGATCGACACGGCGAACGCATCCATCGACAGACCCAGAGCGATGACGAACAATTCCCACAGACTCATGATTTTTCCTCCGTTTCTCAGCGCGGCGAGTGCGGACGCCAGCAGCAGATGTATATGACGGCAAAATGCGGCTGCAACACCCCGCGCAAAAAAAGACAAGGCCAATCTGCCGCCATATTGCTGCGGCAGATTAGTCTCGTCATTTCATATAAAGCCAGAGGCGATGCCTCAGTATGTTGACCTTATCACGCCCGTGGGCGCTGACTACTCCCTAATGCATAGCGTTATTATAGAGCATACTGTTATGCTTGTCAAGGGAAAATCAGCGTTCCTCGCGGAAATAGGCAAGGCCCAGCGCGGCGATCGGGTCGTTCTCGCCCCTCTTGCGCAGCGAGGTGACGAGCACGACGACGACAGTGCCGACAAGGGGCACCATCGGGATGAG
>CALWNS010000216.1 GCA_944382805.1 uncultured Gemmiger sp.
CGCTTTTGGAAAATGCGGTGGCTTGTGCTCTGGCGCGTGTTTTCCCGGAAGGGCTCTTTTATCTTAAATCAGCCAAGACCGGCATCGATGTCGACTTTTTCCTGCCGGATACCGGCACGGCTATCCAGGTCGCTTATTCCATTGCGGGGGAAGCAAGAAAACGCGAGGTGGACAACTTGAAAAAGTTGGCGCAGAGCGAACGCCAGGCACAGCGGCTTGTGATCGTCACCTATGAAGAGGAAGAGCGTATCCGGGAGGACGGCGCAGAGATCGAAGTGCTTCCGCTGTACCGCTTCCTTTTGCAACTGGAAGAAAATATATAAACCAATGATAAAGCGGGCGGCACCCGAAAAAGGTGTCGCCCGCGATTGCTACGTTTGTATGTGGTTTTCTGCCTCACGGTGCAGACCTTATCTATCGGGCCTTTCATTCCACCAAAGAGTGCAAGATCATCCGCCCTACATCCGCCACTTTGCAGAAATTTTGCGATGCTTCGCAGTTTTTGAGAAGACCTTTCTTTTCTTGTGTCACTCGCGCTAAAGAACCTATTCTTGTTATGAAAACCCTTCACTTAGGAAGGCACAACAATCCGGCCCGTCTGAGGGCGGGCTGTTTACACTTTACGCTTGCATCATCCTCCCAATGACCACCAGCCGTTTTTGGATGGCAGAACAGACCAAAACGGCTGCCAGCATCTTCACAATGTTACCCGAAATGAAAGAGAACACGCAAGCACCCAGGGCCGCGATCACCGGGAAACTCATATCATGGATAGCGTACTGCACTAGAAGGCCCGGCAGTGCGGCGGTAGTGGTGCAGGGCCAGTGCGCCGGCTGCCGCAACGGCCAGAAAGTCGGCCGCTACGGCGGCGAATGCCAGGCCGTCAAGGCCGAACAGGGCCTCCAGAAAGTATAACAGCGGGATCAGCAGCACACCCTGCCGCAGCGCCGAAGCCAGCGTTGCAGCAGCCGCGTTTCCACTGGCCTGCAGGAAATTGGTGGCCAGGTAATACAGCCCGATAAAGGGTCCCATCAGCATATGCAGGCGCAGCAGCCGCCCGCCCAGGGCCGCCACCTGCGCATCCTGCAAAAAAAGTCCAACAGCGGCCCGGCTGCCCAGGAACAGCGCCGCCGTCAGGGCGCACCCGAGCGTCAGCGTCAGGCCCAGCAGTTTGCGGATCAGCCTGCGCAGCCGGGACCAGTTTTTTGCGCCGCAGCAGTAGGCCAAAAGCGGCTGTACACCCATGCAAAGGCCCATCTGGGTCATTGTGACCAGCATGGTCGCTTTACCGGCTGCGCCCATGGCGGCCACGGCAGCGGTGCCGTACCCCACTAGCAACCGATTGCTGAAGGTATGCGCCAGGCCGCCCAGCCCGGTGCTGACCGCATTGGGCAGCCCAAGGGCCAGCAGGTCGAGCAGGGATCGCAGGGTCCGGATATACCGGGGGTGCAGCGCCAGCGTACAGCGCCCGGCATGGGACAGCGCAAAGTAATACCCGGCGGCCAGGGCGTTGCTTATCACTGTGGCGGCCGCCGCGCCGCCCACCCCCAGCCCGAGGGCCAGGATGAACAACGGGTCCAGAATTATATTGCCGAAGGTGCCAATCATGTTGCCTGTCAGGCTTGCGGCAACGTGTCCCTGGCCGCGTATTGCGCTGCCCCAGGTGTGGCTGAGCAGGATAAACGGCGCCCCGGCAGCCAGGGTCAGCAGGTAGCTGCGGGCGTCGGCCCACATCTCGGCGTTGGCGCCCAACATCTGGAGCAGCGGCTGCTGCCCGGCAAAGCAAATCGCGGCGAAAGCCGCGCCAAACCCCAGGCTGCCCCAAAAACACAGGGCGGTACAGCAATGCACAGCAGCTGGGTCGCTGCGCCCAAGGGCCTGGGCAATGCGGGTACAGGCGCCGTTGCCCAGCATGGTGGACAACGCCATCAGCAGCGAGTAGACTGGCCCGGTCAGGGAGACCGCGGCCACGGCGCTGGTCTTGCCCATCCAGCCGACAAAATACATATCAGCCATGTTGTACAGCATCATGACCAGGATGGAAACCAGCGATGGTACGCTGAGCCCTGCAATGGCCCGCCAATCGCCTTGCGTGAAAAGCGTTTTGTCTGGTTTCATGGATATCACCTTTCACAATACCAAACAACCGGAACGGCAAAGCAGACTGCGCCGTTCCGGTTGTTTGGTTAAGGAGAAATCGCGCAGGCAGCGACGGGAAATGGAAAAGTTATACCAACTCGTAAGTGCGGCGGGCAATACCAAGCTCCTCGTTGGTGGGGATGACCCGCACGCAGACTTTGGAATCCGGGGCGCTGATGATTGCCTGTCCGTGGCAGGCCTCGTTCTTGGCTTCGTCCAGGCGCACGCCCAGCGGGGCCAGTTTGTCGCAGACCATGCGGCGGATGCGGGCCGAATGTTCGCCGATGCCCGCCGTGAACACGAGATCATCCAGCCGCCCCAAATCGAGGTAGAATGCACCGATATAGTGTACGATGCCGTGTACAAACACATCGATGGCCAGCCGGGCGCGCTCGTTGCCACTGTCGGCGGCGTCGATAATGTAGCGCAGGTCGTTGCTGACACCGGAAATACCCAACAGGCCGCCTTTTTTCTGGAAGCCTTCCAGAATTTCCTCCTCGCTCAATCCCTGGCTGCGCAGGAAGGGGATCATGCCGCAGTCGATGTCGCCGGTGCGGTTGGCATGGATCAGCCCCGATTCCAGCGACATACCGAAGGAGGTGTCCACGCTTTGGCCATTCTCGATGGCGCAGACGCTGCAGCTGCCGCCCAGATGGCAAGAGATGGCCGCGTACTCTTTTTTCTCGGCGTTCAGCATATCGGCGATGTACCCGTGGGAGGCGCTGTGGTACCCCAGCCGCTGCACGCCGTACTTTTCATACCATTCATACGGCACGCCGAAAATGCGCCGCTCCATCGGGATGGTGCGGTGGAAAGCGGTTTCAAACGCGCCGACAAAGCGGGCATTTGGCAGCACACCGCGCATGACCTCGATGGCTTTGAGGTAGGCGACGTTGTGCAGCGGGGCCATGGGCAGCCATTCGCGCATCCCGTCCAGCACCGCGTCATCGATTTCATGCACACCGAAATGCCCCTTGGACAGCGTTGCCTTGAACCCAACGCGCTCGATGTCCTCCACTTTGGCCAGCGCCGCGTTTTCGCCGGCGGTCAGCTCCTGCAAAAACCGTTCGATGCCGGTCTGGTAGTCGGGAATGTCCTGCTTTTCGGCAGAGAGGCCCTGCCCGGTGCCGTTATTTTTGTACGAGAACACCGCGTCGTGGTCGGAACCAACGCGCTCCACGGCGCCCTGGGCGGTCACCGTGCAGGCGGGCATATCATATAGTTTGAATTTGAGGGAGGTACTCCCCACATTGCACACAAGTACGTTCATTCGTCCACCCCTCCCAACAGTTCGAGGATTTCCTGCATTTCTTTGTCGCCGCCAGCCAACGGTTTCCAGTTCACCTGGACGGCGCGGTAGCCCTGCTGTTCCAGCGCAGTGGCAAACAGTTTAGGGCCGTCGTTCACGGTTACGAGTTCAGACCGAAACAGGTTCAGAATTTTATCACAGTTCATCGCTATCCAACTCCTTTTTCTGGCGGATGATCTCCCCGGCCAGGGCGGCGGCCCGCTCGTTGGTCTGGCAAACAAGGACGCCGGCTTCCCGCAGTTCCTGCTCCTGGCGGTTCAGGTCCTGCAGATCAGCGGTGGTGCCCAGCACGGTGGCGATGAAGATGAGGTGCCGCTCGGCGTCAGCCGCCATCTGCTGCGCGGCCCGGATATCCGGGATGGAATACCCGGCCGGGTCGGGGTGACCCGGCGGGGTTAGGATGTAGTCGAGCAGGATCACGGCGGTGGTCGGATCAGAAGCCTCTCGAAGAATGGCGGGTTCCCGCACGCCGGGATCAATGGCCGGATGAGGACGGCCGAGGGTGAACTCCTCCTCGCCGTAGTCGATGCAGGTGTTCTCCTGGCTCTGCTGGGAATCCGGCAACTGCCAGTCGGGCCGCAGCGGCTTGTTCGACCAGATGCGGCCGACCTTCGGCGTCAGCGTCTCCATCGCCTCATCCATGTAGGTGCCGCCACTGAAGGCGCCGCGCAGGTACTTTTGCCCGGGCGCCAGCAGCCGGGCCTGTTCGGCGGCCAGCGCCGCCAATTCTTCATCCGAAGCCAGCGGGTAGTGCTTGCCCACAAGGGCCAGGCACTGCTGGGCGCAGTCGTCCAGGTTGGCGGCGTAAATGCCCCCGGCGGCTTCGATCTGCGCCCGGCTGCAGCCCATGAAATAGACGACCACCGGTTTGCGGCAGGCTTTTACCCGTTCCAGCACCCGCGGCAGCACCTCGTCGCCGGGGCGGCGGGAGATCAGGGCGATGTATTGGGTCTCGGGGTCAGCCTCCAGAGCATCGATGCCCATGAGCATCATAATACCGCCGATCTCGTTTTTCATGTCGTTGCCGCCGGTGCCGATGGTCTGGCTCACGCCGGTGCCCATCTCATGCAGCATGGCGGCCACGTGCTGGATGCCGGTGCCCGACGCGCCGCAAATGCCGAACGGCCCGCGGTTGTTGATGGACGCCAGCACCAGCGCCGCGCCGTTGATATTGGCGACGCCGCAGTCAGGCCCCATGCAGAGCAGGCCCTTTTCCCGGGCCAGCTCCTTCATCTGCCGCTCGTCCGCCAGGGGGACGTTGTTGGAAAACACGACGCAATGCAGCCCGGCGTCCAGCGCCTTTTTGACCTCGGCCAGCGCATACTCGCCGGGCACCGCGATCGAACAGAGGTTCGCTTCGGGGTGGTCCCTGACGGCGGCGCGGATGGAAGCGTAGCTCTCCTCGGTCGGCGTATCGCCGTCCGGAGCCGATGTCTGGCTGACCGTGGCGGCGGCGACGGCGGCTTCAAAGGCCTCAGCGGATTCGGCCCGGGCGGCTACGACAAAGTCGTTCGGGCCGCAGGCCGCGGCTTCGTCAGTCAACAGGCCGATCTCGGCCAGGATATCCAGGAAGGCTTTGGTCGCCATGCCTGCGTAGCCGACTTCGACGCCGGGCTGTTCGTTCAGC
>CALWNS010000217.1 GCA_944382805.1 uncultured Gemmiger sp.
CCTGGGCCTTGACGGCCTCGGCCTCGGCGGCCTTGGCGGGGTCCTTTTTGGCCTGGCCCATCAGCATACCGATCTGCTTGGACAGCTTGTTGCGGTTGGCGCGCAGCGCGTCGCCCTCGCTGATGGCGGCGCGGTATTCGGCGTCCAGCGCGATGACCTCATCCACCAGCGGCAGCTTTTGGTCCTGGAATTTTTTGCGGATATTCTCCTTGACAAGTTCCGGGTTTTCCCGCACAAAACGAATGTCTAACATGATGTCACCCCTGTGTTTTTTTTTTGTTGGTTGTGGGTTTGGAGGCGCGTTAAGCCTCCCTTGGCAGAGGGAGGCGGCACGGCCGCTGCGTTTTTTGCCTCCCTTGTCAAAGGGAGGTGTCGCGGCCGCAGGCCGTGACGGAGGGATTGTTTTGCCTTGAAATGCCGTTGATAAACGGCAGATTACCCAAACGCAATCCCCCGATCTCCGCTTTCGCCCCCTTTGACAAGGGGGCCTAAAAGGCGCGGCAAATATTCCCCCGCGCCCTTACTCCTGCCGGAACTGCCCCAGCAGGGCGGCGTACTGTTTGAGCTGTTCGTCGCTGTAAAAATCGATGCGAAGGCTGCCCTTGCCGTCCTTGTAGTCCACGCGGACCTCGCTGCCGGTGATCTCCTTGAGCGCGGCCTCCACCTCGGCGGCCAGCACCGGGCGGGTAAAGGCGTCGGGCGCGGGTTTGGGGGGCTTGGGCGGGCGGGCCAGGCGGCGGCACAGCGCTTCGGTCTGGCGCACGTTCAGCGCCTTGGCGGCCACCTGTTCGGCGGCGGCGCACATCATCTGTTCGCTGGGCAGGCCCAAAATCGCCTTGGCGTGCCCGGTGGTGATGCCCCCGGTGCGCACCTGCTCGCGCACCGGCTCCGGCAGGCTTAACAGGCGCAGGGTGTTGGTCAGCGCGCTGCGGCTTTTGCCCAGGCGTTGGGCTGCCTGCTCCTGCGTCAGGCCGTACTGGTCGATCAGCCGGCGGCAGCCCTCGGCCACCTCGATGGGGTCCAGGTCCTCGCGCTGCAGGTTTTCGATCAGCGCCAGGGCGGCGGCCTGCTCGTCGGTCACGTCCTTGACCAGCACGGGCACTTCCTCCAGGCCGGCCATGCGCGCGGCGCGCCAGCGGCGCTCGCCCGCAATGATGGTGTAGCCCGGCCCGGCCTTGCGCGGGCGCACCGCAATGGGCTGCAAAAGCCCGTTTTCGGCAATGCTCTGGGCCAGGGCGGCCAGGGCCTCCTCGTCAAAATTCTTGCGCGGCTGGTCGGGGTCGGGTTCGATCTCCCGCAGCGGCAGGCTGGTGATGCCCGCGCCGTCCTCCTGCTCGGGCAGGTCGGCAAACAGGCTGTCCAGCCCGCGGCCCAGCCCGCCCAGTTTGCGTTTTGCCATCCGGTTGCCCCCTTATCGTTCGTTGTTGGCCAAAAATTCGCGCGCCATCGCCATATAGGCGTCGCTGCCCTTGCCGTTCGGCTCGTAGAAGTTGATCGGCATCCCAAAGCTGGGCGCCTCCGAAAGGCGCACGGTGCGCGGCACCACGGTCTTGTACACCTTGCTGCCGTAGTATTTTTTCACCTGCGCCACCACCTGCATGGTCAGGTTCAGCCGCCCGGCGTACATCGTGAACACCACGCCCTCGATGTCCAGGTAGCGGTTGTACTTTTTGCGCACCGTTTTCAGCGTGTTCATCAGTTCGGACAGCCCCTCCAGCGCGTAGTATTCGCACTGAATGGGGATCAGCACCGTATCGCAGGCGCACAGGCCGTTGATGGTCAGCAGGTCAAGCGAGGGCGGGCAGTCGATAAAAATATAATCGTACACCGGCACCACCGGGGCCAACGTGCTGCGCAGGCGGTTTTCGCGCCGGGGCAGGCTGACCAGCTCCACCGCCGCGCCGGCCAGCTGCGTGTTGGAGGGCAGCAGGCTGACGTTGTAGTTGGTTTTGACAATGGCTTCGCGCACGTCCTGGTCGTCGATCAGGCAGGTGTAGATGTCCGATTCCAGCTCGTGCTTGGCCACGCCGTAGCCGGAGGTCGTGTTGCCCTGGGGGTCCAGGTCCACCACCAGCACCCGCTTGCCCAGCGCCGCCACGCAGGAGGACAGGTTCACACAGGTCGTGGTTTTGCCCACGCCGCCTTTCTGGTTGGCGATCGCCACCACTTTTGCCATGCTCAAGCCCTCCCTTTTGCTCGCTTTGCGCGCATAAACCGCGCGTACAGTTAGGATTATACCACAAACGCCCCGCAAGCGAAAGGGGAAGCGCAAAAATGTTCCACGGGGAACATTCGCGCTTTCGACACCGTGCGCCGCGCGGGCGTGGTATGCTGGGGGCAGACAAAGCAAAAGGGGGAAGGGCCATGCCCAAACAAAAGGAAAAAGGCCGCGGCGCGCGGGTGCTGCTGCTGCCGGTGGAACAGATAGAGCCTTCGCCCTACCAGGCGCGCACGACCTTTGACGATACCGAGATCGCGGCCCTGGCGGTGAGCATTTTACAAAACGGCCTGCTGCAGCCGGTGTGCGTGCGGCGCGCCGGCGCACACAAATACCAGCTGGTGGCCGGCGAGCGCCGCCTGCGCGCCTGCCGCCTGGCCAAGCTGGAGCGCGTGCCCGCCATTTTGGCCGAGTATGACGACAGCGAAACGGCCGCGCTGGGGCTGTTGGAAAATTTGCAGCGCGCGCAGCTGGACCCGTTCGATACCGCGCGCGGCATACGGGAGGTCATCCGCCTGTGGGGCTGCACCCAGGCCGAGGCCGCCCGCCGCCTGGGGCTGAGCCAGAGCGCGCTGGCCAACAAGCTGCGGCTGCTGAGCCTTACGCCGGCGCAGCAGCAGCTGTGTACGGCCAACCGCCTGACCGAGCGCCACGCCCGCGCCGTGCTGCGCCTGCCGGAAAACCGCCGCACCGCCGCGCTGGAAAAGATGGCGCGCGAGGAGATGAGCGTGCGCGAAGCCGACAAGCTGGTGGCCCAGATGCTGGCCGCCCCGCGCGGCGCGCCCAGCCCCGCGCGCCGCACCGCGCCCATGGTGCGGGACGTGCGGCTGTTTGTGAACACGCTGCAGCACGCGGTGGACATGATGACGCAAAAGGGCATTGCCGCCACCGCCACCTGCGGCAAGCGCAACGGCTGTTTGGAGTACACGGTGCGCATCCCGGTGGGGGAGGACGCCGCCCCCGGCGCGTTTGCCATCGTGCCCGCGCCGCTGCCCGCCGCCGCCCCCGCCGCCCCCCGCGCCCCCAAGCTCCCGCCCGCGCCGGCCATGCAGGCCGCGCAGGGGGAAGCGGCGGCGCAGGCGGAAGGTGCAGTGCGGGAAGAAGGGGACGCGGCGCACCTCGGCGGGGAAGCGCCGGCTGGTGCGGCGCAGGAGACCGCCGTACCGGCCGCCGCAGAGAGGGAAACCGCCCCCGCCGCCGGGTGATGGCGGGCGCAAAAAAGGCCCCCTTGTTAAAGGGGGCTGGCTGCGGCGTAAGCCGCAGACTGGGGGATTGCGTTTGGGTTATATGCCGTTTATCAACGGCATTTCAAGGCAGCGCAATCCCTCCGGCCTCGCTTCGCTCGGCCACCTCCCTTTGACAAGGGAGGCAATGCGCGACAAAATTTTAGCGCCCGGCGTAAAGGTCATTTGTAGGGGAGGGGCACGCCCCTCCCGCGGGCGTTTGCGGCGGCGGGTGCGTGCCCGGAACGGTCAAGACCGTTCCCTACAATGCGAGGCGAAGGCTCTACGGGGTGGGGACGGGCGTATATATTATTTGTAGGGGAGGGATTTATCCCTCCCGCGGGGCTTGCGGCGGCGGGTACGCCCCGGGAAGGCCATGGCCCTCCCCTACGAACCAAGGTCACCGCGCAGGCCGCATATTTGCGCCGGGCGCACAAAAAAGGCCCCCTTGTCAAAGGGGGCTGGCTGCGGCGTAAGCCGCAGACTGGGGGATTGCGTCTAGGCTAGCTGCCGTTGATCAACAGCATATAACCTTTACGCAATCCCTCCGTCACGGCCTGCGGCCGTGCCACCTCCCTTTAACAAGGGAGGCAAAAAACGCGGCAGTTGCGGCCACCTCCCTTTGACAAGGGAGGCAAAGAGCGCGGAGGCCGCGGCATCTCCTTTTGACAAGGGAGGCAATAGGCAAACAAACCCGTGCCCGGCTGCTTTTGCGGCCGGGCGCGGGTCTTTATCTTCCTTTACCTTATTATACTCCCCGCTTTTCCGCTCAAACGCGCAGCAGGCGCACCTGGCCGGTCAGGCCACTGCCGCCGGCGGGCGGGGCGGCCAGCATTTTGGCGTAGCCTTGCAGCAGCGGGTAGCACTGGCGCTCCAGCGTGGTGGCTACCTCGATGGCCAGCGTGTTCACCCCCGCGCGGCCGGCCAGGTCATAGGCGAACGGCGGGGCGATCTGGAGGCCGGCGCTCTCGCCGTTCAGGAAAACCTCCACGCCCTCGGCCGCGTCGTCGATCTCCAGGCGCAGCGCGGCGTCCGCCGCCAGCGTGAACTGCGTTTCGTACCGCACATAGCCGGAAAATTCCGGCTGCTCCGCGGCCAGGGCGTCGGGCAGCGTGACCGGCGCGGCGGGGCCGAAGTGCGGGTACTCGGCGCCCTCGCACACCGCGCGCGTCCAGGGCCCCAGCGCCACCGGCTCGCCGACGGCGGGCGGGACGTACAGCGCGGCGCCGGCCGGCGGTTCGCCCAGCACCAGCACGCGCGGGTGCAGCGGCGCAATGGCTGCCGCTACCCGCAGGCCGGCCCGCGCATCGCCGGCCCGGGCCGGCTCGCAGCGGTTGGCCCAGGGGTCATACCAGTAGCACGGGCCGCTAAGCCCCGGCAGCGTCAGCACGCCGGTATAGGGCGCGGTTCCCTCGTTCACGGCCAGCACCATGGTGGTGGCGCCCTGCACGGTCAAAAGGCGCAGGCGGTCGCTTTCCGGTTCGGCCGTGGGGGCGGCCACGCCGGCCGCGCGCAGGGCGGCGGGCAGGGCGGCCGGCTCCACCATCGGGCAGGCGGCCAGGGCGGCGGGCAGCGGCCCGCCCTCGCACAGGGCTGCGGGGCGCGTGCCGGCAAAGAACACCGGCAGGCCGGCGGCGGCCAGCACGGCCAGGGCGGAGGCCGCGGCGGCGGGCATCCGCCGCGCGCCGGGCACCACGAACGCCCGGTACGCCTGGCCGTTCACCACCAGCGGCGCGCCCAGTTCGGTCTTGTAGCGGGCCGGCTCGGCAAACACATCGGCCGGCAGCACGCGGCAGGGGATGTGCGCGTCGTACAGCGGGCGCACGGCGGCTTCGAACGGCATGGCATCGGGGTCGCACCATTCGGCTTCGCCGTGGTACAGCACGGCGGCGGCCGCGGCGTGCGCCCCGGCGCTGGTCAGCGTGGCCACGCGGTTCATGTAGGCCACCAGCTGCCCGAAATGCCGGTACTGCGGGTTGTGCCCGTGGGCGTAAAAGTGCGGCGGGCAGTCCGGGTCGGGGAAGGCCTTGCCGGAGAATGCGTGCGGCACGAACCAGTTGATGCCGCGCACCAAAAAGTGGTCGGCCAGGTATTTTTCCAGCCGCACGCCCTCGGCCCAGCCGTAGTTGCCAAAGATCTCGCACATGGCGTTGCCGCGCTTGCCCGGCTCGATGGCCGCGGCGCTCTCGGCCAGCGTGGCCAGGCCGTAATGGTAAAAGGTGCCGCTGCGCGGGCTGCGCATGGCGTTTTGCTTGGGTTCGTCCTCGCCCTGGGGCAGCACCTGGCCGCCGATGTCGTCAATGCCGGCCATGTCCTGGCCGTTCAGCCCGCGGAAATAATGCCCCAGGCTGGACCCGGTGCGGCAGTGCTGGCCGTCGTCCTCGATCACGTGGCCGATGTACTGCACGCCGTGCGCGCGGCACCAGCCGCCGATCTGCTCGCTGAAATCGGCCCGCACCAGTTTGGTCAGGCAGTCCATGTACACGGTGTGGGCGCGGGCGGTGGCGTCGCTGCCGTCCTGGGCGAACAGGCGCGGCAGGTCGGCCGCCCAGCCGGGGCCGTAGGCGGCCGAATAGCTTTCCTCCAGCTCGTCGCTCCAGGGCAGGTCCTGGCCGCAGCCCAGCGTGTTGCCCTTCAGGTACAAATGGCCGTTGCCCAGCTCCGGCTCGTCGGAGAAAAAGCCCGCGATGGTCTTGCCGAAATCAGCCGCATAGTGCTGCCAGTGCGGCTCGTACACCGCGTCCAGCAGCAGGCGCACGCCGGGGCGGCGCAGCATATTGATGTAGTCGCGGTGGTAGCCGGCGTTGCGGCTGACCGTGACCACCCGCAGCGTGCGGGCGCCGGCGGGCTTGTCCCAGCAAAGGCGCTCGTTTTGCACACAGGGCAAAAGGTCGGCCGCCGCGCCGCTCTCGTCCACGGCCTGCACGGCCAGCAGACGGTCGCCGGCCGCATCGAACACGCGGGCCGGGGGCTTATTAAAGAAAGCGGCCTCGGCCGGGTTTTGGTATTCGCGCGCGGGCGGGTCCATCAGGCCGGCGGCGCGCAGGTCCAGCGCCAGCGGGCCGGCCGCCGGCTCCAGCGCCAGGGTGCGGCAGAAAACGCCCTGACGGCAGAAAGTTTCCGGCGCGGTTTTGGCCGCGCCGTTGGCGTACCCGGTGGGGAAGTGGCTGTCGTCCAAAATCCACACCCGCATCCCGCGGCGGCGCGCCTCGTCCAGGATCACGTCCATATCGGCCCACCATTTGGGGCCGCAGAAATCGGGGTGGGGGCGGCTTTCGACGCACACGGCCTTGCAGTTCGCGCCGTCAATGGCGGCCATCATCTCGCGCAGGGTGGCTTCGTCCTCGCCGTGCTGCCAGAAAAACGGCAGCACGTGGTTATCCGCCTGGCCGGCCAGCAGCCGGGCGATGGTTTCGTTTTGAGGCATGGGGTCCTCCTTTGGGTGGGTGGGAATGTTCCACGGGGAACATTGGGGATTTTTGGGGCAGCCGGGGTGCGGAGGGCGGAAAAACCGTTTGTAGGGAACGGTCTTGACCGTTCCGCAAACCTTGCGGCGGAGGGTAGGTCCCCGGGACGATGCAAGCATCGTCCCCTACAGAGTACGGGTGCCGCGCGGGCGAATATTTGCGCCGGGCGCACAATTTACGTTGTAGGGGCCGATGCTCGTCATCGGCCCGCAGACCTTGCGGCGACCGGTACGTCCGCGGGAGGGATAAATCCCTCCCCTATGAACCAAGGCAAAATCTCAACGGAATGGCAACGCGCGTATGGGGCGCTTGCAGGGGAGGGGCACGCCCCTCCCGCGGGGGTTTGCGGCGGCCGGTACGTGCCCGGAACGGTCAAGACCGTTCCCTACAATGCAAGGCGAAGGCTCTGCGGGGTGGGGACGGGCGTACAAATGATTTGTAGGGGAGGGATTTATCCCTCCCGCGGGGGCTTGCGGCAGCCGTTACGTGCCCGGGACGATCTCCGGCCTAAGAGCCGGGCCTTGCGGCCCGGTTGGCCTCCGAAACGCGCCTGCGGGCGCAGTGCAAGCATCGTCCCCTACAGGGCGCGGGTGAATATTTGCGCCGGGCCTATTAGGCCCCCTTGTCAAAGGGGGCTGGCTGCGGCGATAGCCGCAGACTGGGGGATTGCGTACCCGTAGAATGCCGTTCCCGGAAGCCGGCGCAGACTGGGGGATTGCGTGGGGTAAGCTGGCGTTTATAAACAGCATTTCAAGGCAGAGCAATCCCTCCGTCACGGCCTGCGGCCGTGCCACCTCCCTTTGACAAGGGAGGCAAAGAGCGCGGCGCCCCCCTCTTTTTTCATTCCCCCGCCGGCAGCTTATCCGCGCCGTACACGATGTTGCCAAAGCCGCCGTCGGCGCGCACGCCTGTGTGGGTCTCGCGCTTGGCGTACAGCACGGGCTGGCCCAGCTCCTGCATGGGCAGGCGGTCGTCCAGGCCGGCCAGGATCTGCTCGCACAGCGTGATGCAGTTGTTCAAGATCACCGGGTCCACCGTCTCGTGCGGGCCGTGGCTGACCAGCGCGCGGCTGTACAGGTTCGAGTAGTTCTTGCGGTAAAAGTTCGCCTGCGCGCGGTATTCCTCCACCGTGGTGGCGCAGGGGCCGAACAGGTACAGGTGCTGGTTGCACGCATCCCCGAACAAAACCGTGCCCAGCTCCGGCAGCAGCACGGTCATCGACCCGCGCGTGTGCCCGGGGAAGGCCACCGCCTGCGCGTGCAGGCCGCCCAGATCGATGGTGTCGCCGTCGTCCAGGCCGGCCAGGGCGCAGCTTTCGGCCGGGCAGAACGCCTCGGCCGGCAGCGCCAGGTCGGGCAGCGTCTCGCGCGCATAGGCCTGCCGCGCGGCCAGGGTCATGCTTTCGCGCGCCAGCGCGGCGTCGGCTTCGTTCAAGTGTACTTCGCCAAACCAGGCCGCGCCGCCCGCGTGGTCCACATGGCCGTGGGTCACCCACACGGTCAGCGGCTTGTCGGTCAAACCGGCCACAAAGGCGGCCAGGTCGCCGGCGCCGCCGCAGGTGTCCAGCAGCAGCGCGCGCTCGCTGCCCTGCACAAGGAAGCAGCGCACGCCGGAAAGCGAGGTGATGGCGGTCAGGTGGGCGTCCAGCGGTTTGCTGGTGTAATAGGTCTGCATGGGGTCGCTCCTTTCAGTACGGGTCGGCACGGGCTTTTACCTTATTAGATACACCCGTATTATACACCCGGCGCGGCGCGGCGGGCAAGGATTTTTCCCGCCGGCGGGTTTTTCCGCTTGCGGGCCGGGCGGGAATTTGTTACACTTACTATAAACAAGGCCCGCCCGCCGCGGCGGGCCGAAAAGGAGGGAACGCCGCCATGATCCGCATTGCCATTGTGGAGGACGAAGCCGAGGTGCGCGAACAGCTGGTGGGCTACCTGCGCCGCTACGAACGGCAGTACGGCCGTATGTTCGATTTGACCACCTTTGCCGACGGCGACGAGATCGTATCCGGCTACCGCGCCGTGTACGACATCATCCTGCTGGACGTGCAGATGCGCCGCATGGACGGCATGGCGGCGGCCGAGGCCATCCGCCGCGTGGATAAGGACGTGCTGCTGATCTTTATCACCAACATGGCGCAGTTTGCCATCCGCGGCTATGCGGTGGACGCGCTGGACTATGTGCTCAAGCCGGTGCCGTATTTCGCCTTTTCGCAGCAGCTGCAAAAGGCGGTGGCGCGGCTGAACAAGCGGCGCAAGGTGTTTTTGACCGTCCCGGTCGAAGGCGGGCTGCGCCGGGTGGACGTGGCCGGCATCTATTACCTGGAAAGCGACGGCCACCATGTGCGCATCCACACCGAGGACGGCGAGGTCGAGGCCGCCGGCAGCCTGAAATCGCTGGAGGAAAAGCTGGCCGGCCGGCCGTTCACGCGCTGCAACAGCGGGTACCTGGTCAACCTGGCGCAGGTGCTGGGCGTGCAGCAGAACACCGTGCAGGTCGGCCCGTATGCGCTGCAGATCAGCCGCCCGCGCAAAAAGGCCTTTTTGGAGGCTTTGACCGATTATATCGGGGGTGATGCGCAGTGACGCTGCCCGACATCCCCCGCCTGTACACCGCCCTGGCCGAATGGCTGGCCTGCACCATGTACCTGCTGGCGCTGCCCAGGCGGCTGCCCCGCGCGGGCACGGCGGCGGGCGCGGCGGGCTGGCTGGCCGCCATGGCCGCGTTTTTGCAGCTGACCGGCGGCGTGCCGCTGGCGTTCTGGATCCCGTGTATGCTGGCGGCCATTGCCGGGATGTACCTGTACCTGTATTCGCTGTGCCGGCTCACCGCGCTGGAGGCCGGCTACTGCTGCGCGCGGGCGTTTTTGCTGGCGGAATTTGCCGCCAGCCTGGAATGGCAGCTCCACTGCCTGCTGTGGCCGCAGGCGGGCGGCGGCGCGCCGCAGGCCCTGGCGCTGCTGGGGGCGGTGTATGCGGCGGTGTTCGGCGGGATCTTTTGGCGCGATGTGCGCCGGCTGGGCCGCACGCCGGCGCTGGGCATCAACGCGCCGGCCATGGTCAGCGCCGCGCTGATGGCGCTGGCGGCCTTTGCGGTCAGCAACCTGCCGTTCACGGTGCCCAACGCCGGCACCATGAACGTGTTCTACACCCGCACGCTGGTGGACCTGGCCGGGGTGCTGCTGCTGTCCATGCAGCAGGACCAACTGCGCGAAGCCTCGCTGCACCGCGAACTGGACGCCATGAACGCCGTGCTGCGCCGCCAGTACGAACAGTACCAGCAGAGCAAGGAGAGCATCCGGCTCATCAACCGCCACTGCCACGACCTGAAACTGCAGATCGCCGCCATCCGCGCCGAGCACGACCCCGGCAAGCGCGCCGCCGCCCTGGCGCAGATGGAAAGCGGCATCCAAATGTACGAAGCGCAGAACAAGACCGGCAACGCCGTGCTGGACACGCTGCTTACCGCCAAGCAGATCTTTTGCCAGCAGCACGGCATCAACTTTACCTGCGTGGCCGACGGCCGCCTGCTGGATTTTATGTCCACGGGGGACATCTGCACGCTGGTGGGCACCGCGCTGGACAACGCCACCGAAAGCGTGCAGACGCTGGCCGAAGAGGACAAGCGCCTGATCCGCGCGGCCATCTACGCCCAGCACGGCTTTGTGATGCTGCGGTTCGAAAACTACTGCGAAACGCCGGTGCCCCTGAACGCCGACGGCCTGCCCGCCCAGGGCTACGGCGTGCGCGCGGTGCGCGCCGCGGCCGAAAAATACGGCGGCACCGTGACCGTCCACAGCGAGGACAACTGGTTCACCCTGCGCGCCCTGCTGCCCCGCCCGCAGGGGCAGACGTAAAAACGAAAAGGAAAACGAAAAAAGCCGCCCGGCGCAGGAATTGCGCCGGGCGGCGGGGTTTGTGGGGGGCGGATGCGGGAAAATTATTTGTAGGGGCGTGCGGTAAATATCCGCGCCGGGCGTAAAGGCAATTTGTAGGGAACGGTCTTGACCGTTCCGCGGGGCCTTGCGGCGATGGGGACGCCCCCGGGAGGGATAAATCCCTCCCCTACAAACCAAGGCAAAATCTCAACGAAACGGCCACGCGCGTAAAACCTGCTTGTAGGGGCCGATGCTCGTCACTGCGCCCGCAGGAGCGTTTCGGAGGCCAACCGCCGCGCAGCGGCGGCTCTTAGGCCGGAGATCGGCCCGGGGGGCTTGCGGCGGCGGGTACGTTCCCGGAACGGTCAAGACCGTTCCCTACAATGCAAGGCCACCGCGCGGGCCAATATTTGGTGTTGGGCGTAAAGGTTATGTGTGGGCCGTGCGTTCACGCCCCGCCGCACCCCTCACCCTAGATTCGCCAGGATCTTATACGCTTCCTCGCGCGGGAAGTTTGCAAG
>CALWNS010000218.1 GCA_944382805.1 uncultured Gemmiger sp.
TTCTGGGGCCTGAGCCTGCACCACGGGGCCGAGGGCAACCCGTTCAAGGGCAAGCACATCTACAGCTACCTGCCCGAGCACATCCAGTCCCACTTTATCGTCTACCGCCAAAAGTTCCTGCAAAGCCCGGACCTGCAAACCTATTGGGACAAAATGCCCATGATCGAAAGCTATACCGACTCGGTCCAGCGGTACGAGGCGGTGTTCACCAAGATCTTTGCCGACAAGGGCTACCGCTGGGGCGTGTATGTCGATACCGCGGACCTGAAGGATTTTACCGACTACCCGCTGCTCGTCTGCCCGGCGCGGCTGCTGCGCGACAAAAAATGCCCGCTGTTCAAGCGCCGCAGCTTTATGCACGAGTACGAGGCCTACCTGAACGATACCGCCGGCGAGCCGGTGCGCGAGCTGTACGCCTACCTGCGCGACCATACCGACTACCCGCTGGAGCTGATCTGGTCGAACATGATCCGCACCATGCACCCGTGGGACTTTACGCGCGCGCTGGGGCTTACGCGCATCATCCCGCCCGGCGTGCAGGACAAAGCGCTGGCGGACCATGTGCGCCGCACGCGGCGCATCGCGCTGGCCATGCACCTGTATTTTGCCGACCTTTTGCCCCAAAGCGCGGCGTTTGCGGCCAACTTCCCGCCCGAGACGGACGTGTTCATCACGACCGACACGCAGGAAAAGAAAGCGCAGATCGAACAGGCGTTCGCCGCCCTGCCGCTGCGCAGCGTCACGGTGCTGGCGGTGGAGAACCGCGGCCGCGATGTGGCGGCTTTCCTCTGCGACCTGGCCCCGCGCCTGGCGGGGTACGACTTCGCCTGCTTCATGCACGACAAAAAGGCCGTGCAGACCAAGCCGGGCAGCGTGGGGGCCGGCTTTGGCTGGGTGTGCAACGAGAACGTGTGCAAAAACGCCGACCATGTGCTCAACGTGCTGTGCGAATTCGAAAAAGACCCCCGCCTGGGCCTGCTCTGCCCGCCGTTCCCCACGCACGGGGTGTACTTTATGAACCTGTGCTCCAACGGCTGGGGCCCCAACTTCGACAATACCAAGGCCCTGCTGAAGGACCTGGGGCTGGATGTGCCCATCTCGGGTGAAAAAATGCCGCTGGCCCCGTTCGGCAGCGTGTTCTGGTTCCGCCCGGCGGCGCTGGCGCCGCTGTTCACCAAGGGCGGGCAGGGCGGCTGGCAGCACGCCGACTTCCCGCCCGAGCCGCTGCCGCAGGACGGCACGCTCAGCCACGCCGTCGAGCGCGTCTACCCGTTCGTGGCCCAGGCCGCCGGCTACTACCCGGCCCAGGTCATGAGCGCCGATTTCGCCGTGGCCCGCTGCGACGCCATGCAGGCCTATACCGGCGGGCTGGTGCGCCCGCTGGCCCGCGTGTTCGACTGCACCACCTTTGGCAGCGCGGCGCTGGCCGCCACCGATTTTTCCCGCAAGCGGCATTTCGGCCTTTTCCGCACCTACGGCCCCTATGCCAACACCCGCCGCCGCCACGCCCGCAACTGGCTGCGCGACCACCTGCCCGAAGGCCTGTACTGGGCCGTCTGGCGCGCCAAGCGCGCGGTCTTTGGCCCCCACGGCGCGCCGTATGAAGAATAAGGCGTATCCCCTATGATGAAACGGCTTGTGATCTACTTCCACTACGACCCCCGCGGGCAGGCTGACGAGGCCTGCCGCTTTGCGGTGCGCGCGGTGCGGGAGCAGGCGCAGGCCGTTTTGTTCGTTACGAACGGCCGCCTGGCGGACGAAAGCCGCGCCTGGGCCGCGCGCGCCGGCCTGCAGCTGCTGGAGCGCGAAAACACCGGCTATGACGTGGGCGCGTACCGGGCCGCGCTGTGCTTTTTGGGCCGCGCGGCGCTGGAGGACTATGACGAAGTGGTGCTGATGAACTACACCCTGGCCGGGCCGGTGCGCCCGCTGGGGGCCATGTTCGCCGCCATGCAGGCGCGGCCGGAACTTGCCTTTTGGGGGCTGAGCCGCCACTACGCCATGCGCAGCCGCCGCTTTGGCGGGCGGGTGCCGGAACACCTGCAATCCCACTTTTTGGCCGTGCGCCGCCCCATGTACGCGGCGTTCTGGCAGTATTGGCAGCAGATGCGCCTGCCCCAAAGCTACGAGCAGTCGGTGACCCGGCACGAAACGCGCTTTACCGCCCACTTTGCGGCGCAGGGCTTTGCGTGGGACAGCTACCTGGACGGCGAACGCTGGCGCGGCGTGTTCCTCAACCCGCTCATGGCCTGCCCGGCGCAGCTGATCCGGCAGGAGAACTGCCCCTTTTTTAAGCGGCGCAGCTTTTTTACCCCCTATGGCGATGAACTGCGCCGCACCGACGGCCTGGCCGCCCGCCGCCTGTACGACCTGCTGAAGGCCGAGGGCGCCTACCCCGTTGACGAACTGCTGCGCGCGCTGCTGCCCGCCGGGCCGCTGGGCGATGTGACCCGCGCCCTGCACCCCGGCGCGCCGCTGCCGGCGGGCGCGCCGCCCGCGCCCGTCGCCGTGCTGACGCCCGCCGCCCTG
>CALWNS010000219.1 GCA_944382805.1 uncultured Gemmiger sp.
AGCGAAGCGCACGCCAGCCCGCTGCCGCAGCCCTCCCCCGCCCAGCACGCCCAGCCGGGCGTGCTGCCGCAATACCGCGCGCTGTACGAGCAGAGACCCGACCCGGTAGGCTGGCTGCGCATAGAGGCTGCCGGCATCGACTACCCGGTGCTGCAAACGCCCGGCGACAACGAGTATTACCTGCGCCGCGGGTTCGACCGGCTGTATGCGGAGTCCGGCTCGCTGTTTATGGACGAGCGCTGCCGCACCGGGGACGACGCTACCGCCAACTGGCTGATCTACGGGCACAATATGGCGGACGGCAGTATGCTGGGCGGCCTTGTGCGCTACGAGGACGAAGCGTTCTGGCGCGAGAACCCCACCTTTACGTTCGACACGCTGACCGAGACAGGCACCTGGCGGGTGGCGGCGGTGGTGCGCACCGAGCTGGGCGCGGACGAGCTGCCCTACTATACGTTTTTTGACGCCGCCGGCCGCGAGGAATGGCAGCGGCGGGTGGACGCCATCCTGGAGCTGGCGCTGTACGATACCAGCGTGGCGCCGGAATACGGCCCGCAGCTGCTGACGCTTTCCACCTGCGGTTCGGCCAGCATTTATACCGACGAGCGCCTGGCCGTGCTGGCCGTGCGGCAGGACGGGTAAGCGCCCCTTGCATTTTGGGGGCAAATCCGCTATGATGAAAGGGAACCCAGGCCCGCCGGGCCAAGGGGCCAAAGTAAGGAGAAGAAGATTATGGCTGAATTCCGATACGAGATCACCGAGCGCATCGCCGTGCTTTCCACCAACGCCAGCGGCTGGGAGCGCCAGCTGAACATGATCAGCTGGAACGGCAAAGACCCCAAGTACGATATCCGCGACTGGAGCCCGGACGGCAGCAAGATGGGCAAGGGCATCAGCATGACCCGCGACGAGCTGGCCGCGCTGAAGGGCATTTTGGACGAGATGGAACTGTAATGGAAAACTATCATCAGCAGTTTGTGGAGCTGTACAACAAAAACATCACCCGCCCCGGCGCCGACCGCCTGCTGAAATGGCTGGAGGGCACCGACTTTTTCCGCGCGCCGGCTTCGACCAAGTTCCACGGCGCGTGCGAGCAGGGGCTGGTGATGCACAGCATCAACGTATACAACGCCATGATGCAGCACTTTTTTGCCGAGGGCGACAACGCCGAGACCTTTGCGGTGTGCGCGCTGCTGCACGACGTATGCAAAGCCAACTTTTATAAAGTCGGCAGCCGCAACGTAAAGAACGACGCCACCGGCCAGTGGGAAAAAGTTCCCTTTTACCAGGTGGCGGACCAGCTGCCCTACGGCCACGGCGAAAAGAGCGTGTATCTGATCGAGCATTTTATGCGGCTCAAGACGGACGAGGCCATCGCCATCCGCTGGCATATGGGCGGCTTTGACGACGCGGTGCGCGGCGGCAGTTACGCCATCAGCGATGCGTACAACCGTTACCCGCTGGCCGTCAAGCTGCACGTATCCGACCTGATCGCCACCTATCTGCTGGAACAGGGCACGAGCAGCGTGGAAAACGGGCATTAGCGCCCGCGCGGCTGCCGCGTGCAGGAAAACAACGCCCCGCGCTCCCTTTTTGGGGAGCGCGGGGCGATGCTTTTTTACGGAATATGCCCAGCCTGATCAAAAAAGCCACATCCACAGCGCCACGGCGACCAGCAGGACGCCGAGCGCCCGCCCCAGGACTCTTGCTTTTTGGCAGCCCAGGAGCGCGTTGGTCTCCGGCGTGGTGAACGGGAACGCGATCACTACGCCGCCCATAAACAGGATGCCCAGCGCAATGACGGCATCGCTCAGGAAAAGGACGCCGGCCAGCATCACCAAAAAGCCGGCCAGCATGCCGGCAATAAAGAACTTGACCTTTTTCTGTTCCTCCTCGGTCACGTGCCGGTAGCTTTCCGCGCAGTCATGATCGCAAAAATCCGCCGGGCCGTCGATCGGCTTGCCGCAGAACTTACATCGCTTCATCGTGCGTTTTCCTCCGCTTGTGGAATGCAAAAGCCAGCCGCAGGGAGCGGCCGGCTTTTGGGTTTCATGTAGTTTTGTCCAGGCGGTCGAGCGCTTCGCCCAGCTCCTGGGAGACGGGGCGCTGGCCGCGGGCGGCGCGGCGCAGGCGTTTGGCCGGTTCCGGGGGCGCGGGCTGGCGCTGCGCGGGGTGTACGCGGCGCAGCGAAGCTTTGGCGCGCGGCGGCTGCGGGGCCGGGGCGGGTTTGTCCTGGCCAAAGCGGCGCAGGTCCGCGCCCAGCGTATCCAGGTCCTGGCGGGTATCGTCCAGGGCCTGGTAGATGGCGCCGGTGGCGTTTTCCAGGTCGCTGCTGGCGGAGGACAGCTTTTCGTCCACCCGGGCCAGGCGTTCGCGCAGCAGCAGCACGCCGGCTTGCAGCGCCGTGGCGTGGTCCGCCATACGGGCTTTCTGCTCGGCCTCCTGCTCGCGCAGGCGGCGCTCGGCGTTTTCGGCGTTCAGGCGCGCGTCCGCCAGAATTTTTTTGGCTTCCACCCGGGCCTGCTCGGTCACCGGCACGGCAGGCGCAGCCGGGGGCTGCGGCGCGGGCTGCGGTTCCGGCGGTTTGGGGGGCGTCATGCCACCTTTGGGGATCATGGCCTCCATCTCGTCGATCTGCTTTTGCAGGTCGCGGCAGCGGAACTGCCATTCCCGCCCGGCTTGCTGGGTATCTTTGAGTTTGCCCTGCAGTTCGGAGGCCTTCTGCTGCGCCAGGGCCAGCTGGTCGGCCGCCTCGCGGCGGGACTGCTCGGCGCTTTCGGCGCGGGCGTTGGCCTGGTTGAGTTCTGTTTGCAACTTATCCACACAAATGCGCGCGCTGGCCTGTTCCTTTTTGAGCTTTTCCAGCTGCGCGTTCAGATCGTCGATGGTCTGCTGCAATTCCAGTTCCCGCTGCTGGGTCTCGTTGGCCAGCGCGCTCATGTACGCCAGCACATCGTTTTTGTCAAAGCCACCGAACATACTGGTGCGGAACCCTTTGTCCTGTATGGAAGGTTCCTGTGACGGCATGGCGTTCCTCCTAGTCTATTGCACATCTTGGCACGGCGCGGCCTGCGGTCCCCCGCCCCGCGCGGACCGGGATCAGGAACGCTTGTTCAGGATGCTGAGCAGGTCGTTGAAGTAATCGCCGTCGTCCTCTTCCTCCGGCGCGGCGGGC
>CALWNS010000220.1 GCA_944382805.1 uncultured Gemmiger sp.
GAGGGCGGCATACGAGGTCGTTGGGTGGCTGGAGTTCAGACGTGTGCTCTTCCGAGCTGGCGGCCGTTTCGGCCGGGGCGCGGTAGGCCCCGCCCCCGGCGGCAAAGGCGGCCTGTTCGAGCTTTCGCTGGAACGCGATGGGCGCGGCCGGGTCCTCGTTAAAATCGCGGCCGTCCACGCTGACGACCACGGCGGCGTTGGCGTTGGGGCCGCTGCGCGCGTGCAGGCTCATGCCGTTGGTCACCACGCCGCCCGGCTCGCTGGCGGCGGCGCAGACGGCGCCGCCCGGGCACATACAGAAGGTATAAACGCAGCGCCCGCCCCCCACGTGCTGGCTGAGCTGGTATTCGCCGCGCGGCAGCGCCGGGTGGCCGGCCGCCGCGTGGTACAGGCTTTTTTCGATGTCCTGCTGCCGGTGCTCGGCGCGGAACCCGACCGAGAACGGCTTGCAGGCAAGCGGCAGCCCCTGGCGGGAAAGCATGGCAAAGGTATCCCGCGCGCTGTGGCCGACCGCCAGGATCAGGCTTTCGCAGGCCAGGGGGCCGGCGGTGGTCTCGGCGCCCGCCAGGCGGCCGCCGCGCACCGTCAGGCCGGTAAGGGCGGTGTTGAACAGCACCGTGCCGCCCAGGGCTTCGATCTCGCGGCGGATGCTGCGGATGACCCCGCGCAAAAGGTCGGTGCCGATGTGCGGTTTCTGCCGCCAGGCGATGTCCGCCGGCGCGCCGTGGCGCAAAAGCGCCCCGGTGACAAAGGCGCACAGGGCGTCGCCGCTGCGGGTGGTGAGTTTGCCGTCCGAAAAGGTGCCCGCGCCGCCTTCGCCAAACTGGATGTTGGCGTTTTCGTCCAAGACGCCGGTCTGTTCGAACCGTTTGACGGCGGCGACGCGCTGTTCCAGCGCGGGGCCGCGTTCCAGCACCAGCGGGCGGTAGCCCTGGCGGGCCAGCAGCAGCGCCGCAAACAGCCCCGCCGGGCCAAGGCCCACCACCACGGGGCGGTGGGGCAGCGGCGTTTGCCCCTGCGGGAAGGAAAATTCCGGCCGGCGGGTGAAACAGACGCAGGGCGAGGCCCCGGCCAAAGCCGATTCCTCACCCTCGTCGTTGAGCGTGATGGCGACGGTGTACACCAGCACGGGGGCGCCGTGCCGCGCGTCCACCGAAAGGCGGGCCACGCCGCCCCCGACCGTGCGGGAGGGCGGCAGGCCCAGCAGCTTGCGGGCCCGGCGCTGTGCTTCGGCCCCCGGGTCGGGGCAGGACAGCGGCAGGCGGATGTTGCGGACCAAAAGCATAGGCGGGTGTTTCCTTACTTTGCGATCACTGGGCGGTGATCTGACACTGGACGTTATAGCTGCCCACCGCAAAGATGCGGCCGGACGCGGGGATCTGGATGGAGACGGGCAGCGTCTGCTGGCCGGCGGTGACCGAAACGCTCTGGCAGTCGACCTGCGCCACCACGCTTTCGGGCGAAAGCTCCGCGATCTCGTCCGCCGGGCCGTACAGCACGACCCCGCTGATCCGGTCGGTCAGCACCTCGATGTCGATATCGCTCGGGATGTTGATGACCCGGATGGTGGAGACGTTCAGGGTGGTGGTGGCCATCTGGGAGGTATCGAAGGTCAGCGTGACGGTGTTCACGCCGTCCAGCGAGACGACCCCGTCCGGCAGTTCGATGCGCAGCTGGTAATCGCGGTCAAAGGCAAAGCTCCGGCCCAGGTCCAGGCTGGCCACACTCAGCTCGGTCAGGGAGCCGATCACCCGTTCGGGGCCGGCCACGCGCAGCGTTTCGCGGTCGAGGGTATAGGGCAGGCTGGAGGTATCGAAGCCCTCCGGCAGGCCGATGAAATCAACGGCCAGCGGCAGTTCGCGCACCTGCAGCACCGTCAGCGCGACTTCGGCCGTGTCCGTTTCCAGCGTGGTGTACTCCGGCTCGATGGCGTTGCCGTTTTCGTCGCGCAGTTCCAGCGGGGCGTCCACCGTGACGGAATCGGACAGGTTCTGCTGGGCGGGCACCACCGCGGCGATGGAGGCGATGCGCTCCAGCTCGGAGGTGGGGCCGGTGACGGTGACTTCGGCCGGGACCGAAGCGCTGCGGTTCAAACTGAAGCCCGCGGCGATCTCGACCCCGGAGGTATCGGCCGTGACGGGGATGACCTTTTCGCTGACTTCGTCAAACACGACCCGGATGCTGGCGGGCGTTTCGACCGTCAGGTCGATGTTGAACCGGTCGTAGTCCGAAGAGACAAAGCGGGCCGCCAGGTCCAGGGTCACTTCGCCCGCGCCGCGCACACCGGAATAACGCGGGTAGACCATGATATCGGACCCGGTGATGTTGCCGATGACGCTGGTGCTGCCCTCCATGCGGACCTGGATGTTGCCGATGTCCGGCGTTTCGACCAGATCCAGCCCCAGGCTGGAATAGGTGCTGGCCTGGTAGGTATAGGTGACCGAGCTGACCGAGACGGTCTTGGTGCCCTCCTGGTCAAAGTACATGGTGACCACGAACCAGGTCAGGATGGCGCAGAACACCGAGATGGCCCCCCATACGAGCGGGTTGTCCCACAGGGTGCGGCGGGCGGTTTCCGGCGCGGCGGCCGGGTCAGCCTTTTTGTTCAGCTTGTTCAGCGGCATGGTCCTGCGCACCTCCTTTCTTTATAAGAAGGCGTGCCCAGGGGACTTCCTTCTTTTTCTGCGCTTCGTCCTGCGGGGGGATGATCTCCTCCTGCAAAAGGTTGAACAGGTTCTGGCGGTCGAGCCGGCGGATCAGCACGCCGTTTTTGGCCAGCGAGATGATGCCGGTCTCCTCGCTGACGACGACCACGATGGCGTCGGAGTTTTCGCTCATGCCCAGGCCCGCGCGGTGGCGGGTGCCCATGTCCTTGCCCATTTCCAGGTTGTTGGACAGCGGCAGCACGCAGCCGGCCGAGACGATGCGCCCGTCGCGGATGATGACGGCACCGTCATGCAGCGGGGTGCCCTCGTAAAAGATGGTGCCCAGCATTTCCGGGATGACGTTGGCCGAAAGCGGCGTGCCGGTTCGGATGATCTCGTCCAGGTTGCTGTTGCGCTCCAGCACGATCAGCGCGCCGGTGCGCGTGTCGGACAGTTTTTCGGCCGCGTCGCAGATGGCGACCACCGCGTTCTGCCACACGCCGCGCAGCGAAGGGTCGCTGCGGCGCCAGTTGAACAGCCCCGCCCAGTTGGTGTTCTGGCCCAGGCGTTCCAGCGCGCGGCGCAGTTCCGGCTGGAACAGCACCACGGCGGCGGTAAAGCCGATCTGCAAAAAGTTGTTGAGCACCCAGCGCACGGTGCGCAGCTCGAACAGGTAGGCCAGCATAAAGCTGACGATGAGCAGCACCACGCCGCGCACGAGCTGGCCGGCGCGGGAACGGCGCGCAAACTGGAAGATCTCGTAAAAGACGAACGAGATCACCAGAATATCGATCAGGTCCCGCAGCTGGAACGTGCGCAGGTTGCTGAGGACGTTGTTGAAAAATTCGTTGGCGGCGAACATGGCGGGCGGTACCTCCTTAACGAATAAGATCGCAGCCCGGCGCGGTTTACGCTTCGATCAGGGCCACGGCGTGCGCGGCGATGCCCTCGCCCGAACCGGTAAAGCCAAGGTGTTCTTCGGTGGTGGCCTTTACGCTCACCTTGCCCACGTCCATGCCCAGCGCGGCGGCGATGTTCTGCCGCATGACCGGGATGTGGGGCGCCAGCTTGGGCGCCTGGCAGAGCACGGTGGCGTCGATGTTGACGGGGCGGTACCCCGCCTGCGCCAGCAGCTTGCCCACCGCGGCCAGCAGCTTGCGCGAATCGGCGCCGCGGTAGCGCGGGTCGGTGTCGGGGAAATGCTGGCCGATGTCGCCCAGCGCCGCCGCGCCCAGCAGCGCGTCGGCCACGGCGTGCAGCAGCACGTCGGCGTCCGAATGACCCAGCAGGCCCTTTTCGTAGGGTATCTCCACCCCGCCCAGGATCAGGCGGCGGCCCGCCGTCAACCGGTGTACGTCATATCCATGCCCGATGCGCATGGTCCTCTCCCCTTTCAAATCCTCTGCTGTGGTGATCTTCAGGTTGGCATATTCGCCCGCGGTCAGCTCGACCGGCAGGCCGGCCAGCTCAAACAGGCTGCAATCGTCGGTGACAAGGCGCGCGGGCTCGCCCTGCACGGCCTTTAGCGCCTGCAGGTACAAACTGCGGCGGAAGCACTGCGGCGTCTGCACGGCGAACAAGTGCGCGCGGTCGGGCGTGGATACCACGCGGCGCGCATCGTCGGCCAGCTTGACCGTATCCTTGACCGGCACGGCCGGGGCCGCGGCCCCGCAGCGCTCGGCCGCCTGCAGCGCCGCCGTGATGACGGCCGGGCTGACAAAGGGGCGGGCCGCGTCGTGGATGGCCACCAGCTCGCCCGCAGCCGCCGCCAGCCCGGCGCGCACGCTGTCGGCGCGGGTGGCCCCGCCCGGCACGACCGCGCAGGGCTTTGCGCAGCGGGCCGCCAGCGCCCGGCAGGTATCCAGGTTGGCCCCCGCCACCAGCACAAGCTGGGTGACGCGCGGATGGTCCGCGAACGCCTGCAGGCTGGCCTCCAGAACGGTCCGGCCGCCGGGCAGACGGTAGCTGAGCTTATCGAACCCCATGCGCCGCGACGCGCCCGCCGCGACCAGGATGGCTGTGACTGTGGCTGCCATAGGCTCCCCCCGCTTTGCGCAGCGTGCGCCGCGGCACACTACCCCAAAATTTGTCATGTACTTATTATACAGGCATCCGGCGGAAAAATCTACCGCCTGGGAGCGTTTTGGCGGCCCTTTACACGAAAAAAACTCCCGTGGGCGGGCACGGGAGCATAAAAACATATGCGGTTCAGGCGCGGCGGCGCTTGTCCAGGCGGATCTTGTCCGAGATCATGGCGATAAACTCCGAGTTGGTGGGTTTGCCGCGCATACTGAGGATGGTGTAGCCAAAATAGCTGTTCAGCGTATCGACGTCGCCGCGGTCCCAGGCGACCTCGATGGCGTGGCGGATGGCGCGCTCCACGCGGGAGGCCGTGGTGCCGTTGCGCTTGGCGATCTCCGGGTACAGGCGCTTGGTGACAGCGTTGATATATTCGTGGTCCTCGACCGCCAGCAGGATGGCGTCGCGCAAAAACTGGTAGCCCTTGATATGCGCCGGCACGCCGACCTGGTGCAGGATCTCGGTGACGGTCAGCTCGTCGCTGTCCAAAGAGGCCGCCCGCGGGCGCACCGGCCCGCCGGCCGCCTTGAGCACGCGGTCGGCCAGCACGTTTTCGTCGAACGGCTTGACGAAAAAGAAAGAAAAACCGTTGTCCAGCAGTTCCTGTTCGATCTCCTCGTTCTGGAACGCCCCGGTCACAAAGAACGCTGTGCGCGTGCCGCCGGCGTCCTGCGCTTCGTAGCGCTGCTTGACCGTGATGGCGTCCAGGTCCGGCATAAAGGCGTCGAGCAGCACGGCGCGCGGGTGGATATCCAGCAAAGCGCGCAGCGCCTTGGCGCCGTTTTTCTCGCAGACGGTCACCTGCACGCCCTTGTTCTCCAGCGCCTGGCGGCACAAGGACGTGATCTGCGCGCCGGTATCGGTCATCAGGAACTTGATTTTTTCCATTGTGATGCTCTCCTCCAAAACATACTGTGTGCGGCGGGCCGCGGGGATTTTCTCGACAATGGAAATTTTACCATATTTTACCAATTCTGGCAACCTGAAATTTTCGTCCGTTTTCGACACACTCCGGTCCGGTCTTTGCCGCGCCGCGCGCGCCTTCGACCCGTTTCGGGCGCGCGGCGCGCTTCAGCCGGCGGCGGCCGCATCCGCCCGTTCCAGCATGGTGGCGGCAAAGATGCCGTAGCCGCGCGTGGGGTCGTTGACGAGCACATGGGTCACCGCCCCCACCAGCCGGCCGTTCTGCACGATCGGGCTGCCGCTCATGCCCTGTACGATGCCGCCGGCGGCCTGCAGCAGTTCTTTGTCGGTCACGCGCAGCCGCAGGTTGCGGTTGGGGTCGGCGGCGGTCAGGTCCACCCGCTCGATGCGCACGGCGTAGCGCCGGGGTTCGCTGCCGGAGATGGTGGTCAGGATCTCGGCCGCGCCCGGCTCGACCTCCTGGATCTGCGCCACCTCCATGGCCTGGCCGCCCGGCGCCGAGCCGCTCAGCGTGCCGTATACGCCGGCTTCGTCGTTGGCGCGCACGGTGCCCACGGACGTGCCGGAAAATTCGCCTTTCAGTTCGCCGGGCGCGCCGGCCGCGCCCTTTTGCACGCCCAGGATGGAAACGGGCACGATCTCGCCCGAAAGCAGCGCAAAGGCCGCGCCGGTATCGCTGTCGCTGACGGCGTGGCCCAGCCCGGCAAAGGTGCCGCGCTGCGGGTCGGTAAAGGTCAGCGTGCCGATGCCGGCCGAGGAATCCCGCACCCAGACGCCCGCGCGCCAGGCGCCGGTATCGCGGTCGGCCACCGGGGTCAGGGTCGTGGTGTGCTGCGCGCCGCCGCGCTGGTAGCGGATGGTCAGCGGCTGCCCGCCGGCCGCCGTGACCGCGGCGGCCAGGTCGGCGTTGCCGCGCACCGGCTGCCCGCCGGCGGAGACGATGCGGTCGCCCAGGCGCAGGCCGGCCTCCTTGGCCGGGTTTTCGGTGCCGAGCGCCGTGTACTGGTCGGAAAATGCCACGATGAGCGCGCCGTCGGCAAACATTTTCACGCCGAACGGCGCGCCGCTGACCGTAACGCTGCGGCGTGCGGCCGCAACGGTGCGCACCGTTTTGACCGGCAG
>CALWNS010000221.1 GCA_944382805.1 uncultured Gemmiger sp.
GGCACCCGTGGTTCGTAGGGGAGGGATTTATCCCTCCCGCGGGGCGTTTCGGTAACCTGTACGTTCGCGGGATGGCCATGGCCATCCCCTACGAACCACGGGTGCCGCGCGGGCCGTATTTTTGCGATGGGCGCAAAAAGGCCCCCTTGTCAAAGGGGGCTGGATGCGGGCGGCAGCCCGCAGACTGGGGGATTGCGTGGGGCAAGCTGCCGTTTATAAACGGCACTTTAAGATAGCGCAATCCCTCCGTCACGGCCTGCGGCCCTGCCACCTCCCTTTGACAAGGGAGGCAATGGCGCGCCGGGGCGGGCGGCGGGTTAGGCCATGAGCTCCTTGACGCAGGCGGCGATCTTTTCGTCCTTGCAGGCGGGGAAGAAATACTCGGCAAAATGCTCGCCGGCAAAAGCGCCCTTGACCAGGTCGCGGTCCAGGTCCTTCAGGATGTCGCACAGGTCGCGGTAGGCCACGGCGCGCACGCCGTCCAGGATCTTTTTGTTGCGCTGTTCGGGCACCACGCGCTCCTTGGGGTAGCCCTGGCCGTGGCCGAAGCCGAACAGCTTTTCGAACGTGTATTCCAGGTTCAGCTCGCCGCCCCAGCCAAAGCCTTTGGCGAACGGCAGGGCAACGGCGTTGCCGTCGTTGACATGGGCGAAGGTGTAGGCGTCCACGGGGTCTTCGACATGGCCGCAGATCACGCCGGGGAAGCTGTTCAGCGCCAGCATGGCGCCTTCGCCGGTGCCGCAGCCGGTGATGACGTAATCGGCCGCGCCGGAGTTCAGCAGCACGGCGGCCAAAATGCCGTTCTGCACATAGGTCAGCTGGGCGGCGTCCTCGGCGGTGTACATACCGTAGTTGACGACCTCGTGGCCCATCGGCTCCACGACCTTGCGCAGGGTGGCTTCGATCAGGGCGTTTTTGGCGGCCTGGCTGTTTTCGTTGATAAGTGCGATTTTCATGGGGAAAGTCTCCTTTTTATAATGTAGTTGAATAACGGGAAACAAAAGAATGGGCGGCGCTCAGTCCTCCAACAGGCGGAAATCCAGCACCTCGGCGGTGTGGACGCGCTGCGCGCCGTGCAGCGGCACGCCGTTCAGCACCAGCTCGCCGGTCTGGTTGTCGTAGGGGTCGTCGCGCCAGGCTTCGCACGGCGGGGTCAGCTGGGCGTAGCAGGCGCGGTTGGCCACCATGCGCAGCGGGTCCAGGTTGCCGAAATAGTGGCGGCGGGCGGCTTCGTCGCCGCGGCGGTGCGCCCCCGCGCCGAACGAGCAGTCCGCCCACAGCCAGCCGTAGGGCGCGATGTAAAACTGCGCCCAGTCGTGGCAGCCGGCGTGGTCGGGCGTGACGTACAGCCCGCTTTGCCAGCGGGCCGGCACGCCGGCCAGGCGGCAGAGCGTGATGAACAGCAGCGCCATAACGCCGCAATCGCCCCAGCCGCTTTTGGCGCAGCCGTCCGCGATCGGCCCCAGGCAGGCATAGGCCGGCTGGTAGCGGTAGCGCGTGTTCAGGGTGACGTAGTCGTAGATGGCGCGCGCCTTGGCCAGCGGCGTGGCGCAGCGCGCGGTGACCTGGGCGCACAGGCTGCGCAGCCAGGGCGTAAAGGTGATGTGGGGCGCTTCTTCGGCCAAAAAGGCGGAAAGGTCCGGCGTTGGCTCCGCCGGGGCCGCCGGGGCCGGGGCTTCCAGGTCATGGCAGACCGCGCGGATGCGGTAGCGGAAAGTGACCGTGAACGGCCCGGCGCCGGCGTTCGCGTTCCAGTAGATGGTGCGCTGGGGCGCATCGGGCGGTGCGGCGACACCGCCGGGGGTGGCCGCCAGCAGTTCGATGCCGCTCTGCTCCGCACAGGCCGCGGGCAGCGGCAGCCACGCCTGGACCGGCGCGGCAGGGTCGGCCGGGGCGGCCGGGGCGATGGAGAGCCGCAGCGTGATCTCGGCTTGCAGCGCGCCGGCGCGGCGCAGGCGCTCCACCACCTGCGCCCGCACGGGGCTGGCCGGGTCGGCGGCCAGGCCGCGCGCGTTCAGGTCCGGCCACAGGCGCAGCGATTCCACAAACCGCTCCTGGCAGCAAAGCTCGCCTTCGATGCAGCGCCAGTCGATGCGGCCGTCCGCCAGCAGGGCTTCGAACTCGTTCTCGCTTAGATCGGGGATCTCGCGGCGCAGCAGTTCCAGCGCCTGCGCGCGGGGGTAGGGGTAATTTTCCGGCAGGCGGCGCATCTGCTGCGCCAGGGCGCGCAGGGCGTCCCGCCCGGCGGGCGGCAGGCGGTCCTGCGCCAGCAGCGCGCGGATGCGCTCCCCGGCCTGCGCAAAGCGGCCGGCCGCGAACAGCCGCGCCACATCGTCCGGCACGCCGGCGCCCAGCGCGGCAAATACGGCGTTTTGGTCCATCGTACAGTGTTCCCTCCTTTTGTCAGGTCACCAGTTGGCGGTAATAAGAAGTGTTCACCGTCTCGTCGTTTTCGGCAATGGCGGCGATGCAGGCGTCCAGCGTGCGGGCCACATCGTCCAGGTTTTTCCAGCCGGCGGCGGCCGGCTTGACGCAGCGCTCCAGATACGGGCCGATCTCGGTGTGGGAGCACGCGCCCTCGATCAGGTACGCGCCGGCGCGGGCGGGCTGCAGTTGCGGCTCGTAGCTGTTTTCGCTGCCAAGGCTCGCCAGTAAAAAGCCGCCCTTGCGCCCGCGGCCGCCCACCAGCAGCCGCACGCCCACCGGCTGCACGGCCACCACCTGCGCTTTTTGGCGCAGGATCCGCAGCGTCTTTTCCAGCGTTAAATAGCGCGGGTCGTATTCGTCCACCGCGTTTACGATCTGCACGGCGGCCAGCGTATCGCCGGCAAAGCCGACCACGACGTTGCGGTTGATCTTGCGCAGCTTGGGCAGGTCCTCGGTGATGATATGGGGCTTGCCGCCGCGGACGGGTTCCTCCACCATGCGGCCGTCGCTGACCATGGCGCAGAAGTTTTCGGCACAGACAGCCAGGATCGCGCTCATACGGCTCTCCTTTCGCTCAGTGCCGCCGCAGGCGGAACAGTTCGTCGCCCGGCTGCACCTGCGCGCCGGCCGCCGGTTCGATGGTATCGTACTCGTCGCTGTTGGTAACGACCGTGATGACCACGGCCGGGTGGCCGGCGGCGGCCACGCGGGCCAGGTCCACCGTAAGCAGCAGCTGGCCCTTTTGCACGCGGTCGCCCAGGGCCGCGTGGGCGGTAAAGCCCTCGCCCTTCATCTCCACCGTATCCACGCCAACGTGCAGCAGCACCTCGGCCCCGTTGTCGCCCCGGATGCCCAGCGCGTGCAGCGTGTCCGGCGCCTGGGTGATCGTGCCGTCCAGCGGGGCGTACACTTCGCCCGCCGCCGGGTCAATGCCGCAGCACCGGCCCAGCACGCCCTGGGCGAACACCTCGTCCGGGATGTCCTGCATCGCCACCAGGCGGCCGGCCGCCGGGGCGTACACCGTGGCCGGCTGGGCGGCGGGGGCCTCTTTCTTTTTGAACAGATCCAACAGTCCCATGATCGATCTCTCCTTATTATACGGCCGGCGCGGCGGGGCGCATCAGCTGCTCGATGCTGCGGATGCCCTGCCAAGTCACTACGGCCATTTCTTGCGCCGTCTGCGGCTTGCCCTGCCGCAGCCAGCGTTCTACCACGCCAAAACACCCCTGCACCGCAAAGGCGGCCAGGTAACGCTGGCGTTCGGTGCTGCCGCCGGGCGCCAGCACGCGCAGGTACCGGTCCGCCACGACCTGCTGCAGCCGGCCGCTGAAGGCCGGGTCGCCGTTGGGGCCCAGCAGCGCCGTGCAGATGGCGTCGTTGCGGTCCAGGTATTCAAACAGCGCCTGCACCGCCGTGGGGGGCTGCTCGCCGGGGGCCTGCAGGCGGGGGAGCAGCGCGTCCATAAAGCGGTCGAGCTGGTCGAGCTGCTGCTGTTCCAGGTAGTCGAGCAGTTCGTAGATATCGCGGAAGTGGAAATAGAAAGTCCCGCGGCTGACGTCCGCCAGCTGTGCCAGTTCCCGCACGGTGATCTGCCGCACCGGCATCTGCGCCAGCATCTGCACCAGCGCGCCGCACAGGCGGGCGCGGGTGGCGCGCACGCTTCGGTTGGACTCCCCTTTGCTGTTCATGATACATTCCTCCCGGTCGGGGTCAAAGCAGAAATGCCGTTACAAAAGCCATTGCAGCGCCACGCCGCACAGCGAACCGCCGGCCCACAGCGCGCCGGTGATAAACAGGTTCTGCTTCCAGCTGGGGTTGACGCGCCACAAAACGGCCAGGCCGATGCCCGCGCCCGCGCACAGCCCGGCGAACAGGCTGCCGAAGCTGATGGCCCCCTGGGCGTACAGCTGGGCCAGCAGCACGCTGGCGGCACAGTTGGGGATCATGCCCACAAGCGCCGCGGCCATGGGCTGGAACACGCCCATCGCCAAAAGGAAATCGGTCAGGCGGTCCTGGCCGATCCATTCGAACGCCAGGCCCAGCAGGAAGCTGAACAGCAGGATGAACACAAAGATCTCGGCCGTGTGGCGCAGCGAGGCGAGCAGCACGCCGCTGTGTTCCTCGTGCTCTTCGTGGCAGTCCACCTCATCGGCATGGCCGGCGTAGCCGCCGTACAGCCCGGCGGGCAGCACGCGGCGCAGCGGCACATCCAAAAGGAAGCCGGCGGCAATGCCGGCCGCCACCTTGCCCGCCACCAGGCCGGGCAGTGTGCCCCACATCCCCGGTTCGGCCGCCAGCAGGGGGATGGCCTCGTCGCTGGTTGCCACGAACACGGCCACCAGCGTGCCGGGCGTGATGACCCGGCTGGCGTACAGGTTGGCCGCCAGGGCGGAAAAGCCGCACTGCGGCACGCAGCCCAGCGCCGCGCCGGGCACAAAACCCCAGCGGCCGCCGCCGGCCAGCGCGCTTTCGATGCGTTCGCCGTGGTGGCGCTCGATCCATTCGATCAGCAGGTAGGCAAGGAACAAAAAGGGCAGCATGGGGATGCTGTCCTCCAGCGCGTGTTCCAGCGCGTGGATCAAAACAGGCAACATGAAACTCCTTCTATTGAACGCAGGCGCCCCTCAGGCCCCGTCCGGGCCGGACTCCTCCAGCCGGCGCAGCAGGCGCACGGCTTCGCGCACCTTTTCGGCCGGGATGCGCGCGCGGAAGCGCTCCATACTGCGGGGCGAAAAGGGCACGGTATCGGTAAAGGCGGGGAAACCCAGGAAATATTGCAGATACGGGCTTTCGCGGATGAGGGCGACCGTTTCGCGGTCCGAAACGCCCAGCGCCGCGCGCACGATCAGGCAGCCGTAGGCCACCCGGGCCGGCAGGGCCACCTTGCCCGCGCGGCCGAAGTTGCCGCTGTACTCCCGCTCAAAGGCGTCCCAGTCGATGGCCTGGGCCAGCAGGACCCAGCGGTTGCGGTCGGCCAGATCGCCCCGGTAGGGCGGCAGGTAGTCGTAGATGGTCATCTGACGTTCGCGCGTGCGGTACAAAGCGGGACCCTCCTTCCCTGCCGATCAGTAGCGCTGCAGCATGGGGAATACCAGCGCCAGCACGGCCCAGGCCGCCTGGTACAGCACCAGGGCGGGCAGCGGCAGCGCGGCGATGCCCCCGGCCAGCACCATGACCACCGAGAGCACGCAGGACAAAAGCACCGAGACCGAAAGCACCATGGAGGCTTTGCGCTCGGCTTCGGCCGCGCCGGCGGCGGCTTCCAGGCCGCCGACCAGGCTGGCAAAGCTGCCCAGGTGCAGCATATTGCCCTCGCTTTCGGGCAGCCAGGCCGTGGCCGGCTCCAGCGCTTTGCGCGCGGCGGCGTCCAGCACGCGCACGCTGCCGCCGGGCAGCGTGTAGGCGGCCTCCAGCAGGGCTTCGTCACAGTTGAAGTCGTCCCCGTCCACGATCAGCGAAAGGCCGGAACGGCGCAGGCCGTCCAGCACGGCGGCGGTGTCGCTGTCGCCCTGGTAGGAGACTAAGAACATACTGAACAGACTGCCGGACACCGCCAGGTAGATGACCCGCCGCTGGTTGACGGTGTGGCGTTTTTCGTAGTCCAGGCTGGGCAGCTGGATGTCGAACTGCTGCATGAGCCGGCGGTTGCCGATGAGCACCCGCTCGCCGTTGATCCAGCCCACATGGCCGCAGCCGTACACGGTTTCGAAATCATCCACCTGGCACAGCAGCTTGCGGTTATCACCGATCATGCCCAGGAACACTTCGCGCAGCGTGGGCGCGCCCTGGGCCAGCATGGAGGCCGCATAGGTAATGGCCTGGTCGATGTGGTCCTTCTGGATGGGGCGGATGCCGCACAGCTTGACACAGCCGCTGGGGAACAGGTCCTGCGCCGAAACCTGGATCACGTTGACGCGGCCAAGCTGGCGGATGTCGCGCCAGCCGGGCACCACCGCCCCCACCTGGGCGGCGCTGCGCTGCATGAGCTGTGCCGGCAGCGCCGACAGCAGCGTGCCGGCCAGCGGCGCGGCGATGCACAGAACGGCGGCCATGGCGGTCACGGCCTGGCCGGCGTCGCGCCGGTACAGCAGCGTGAACAGCAGCGCGGCCAGCGCGCAGCCGCCGGCCAGGCGGGCCAGCTGCTGCTGTTTTTTATCGGAGGTGCGCGGCGCGCCGGAGGCGCGCAGAAAATCCTTGAGCAGGCGCGTGGGGCGGCTGACCAGCACGCTGGGGCGCGGCTGGTCCAGCCCGCGGGTCACGGTGCGCAGCACGCCGGCGTCCTGCAGGCGGTAGGCCACGGCGTGGTCCACCCCGGCGCTGACCAGCTTAAAGTTTTCCCGCGTGGTGGCGGCGTCCATCCGCTTGCCCACCGTGTTCAGGCACAGCAGCAGCGCCGCCGGCCCGGCCATCAGGCCCAGGCGGTCCGGCGCGTACCAGGCCGGGTGGATCAGCAGCACCAGCAGCTGCACGGCCGCGCCCAGCGCCGCCAGCGCGGGCAGGGTATCGGCGGTGGGGGCGCGCAGCAGGCCCGCCAGGCCGGCGGCCATGGTGCGCCAGCACAGCCCGGCGGCGGCCAGCAGCAGGAGCAGCAGGGTGGCCAGCAGCGGCGTTTTGCCCACGGCCGGGTCCAGCGGGGCGGGCATGGGCAGCCCGGCCCCGGCGGCCGCCGTGCCCAGGTACAGCATGACCAGCGCCGCCGCCCCGGCCACGATGGCCGCCGCGGTCAGCGCCAGCACGCGGCTGTCCAGGTCGCGGCGGATGGCGGGCGCGTCGTCGGCGCGTTCGTATTCGTGCCGGCGGGCGGGCGCCTGCGTTTCTTCCTCTTCAAACGGCGGCTCGCCGCCCTCTTCGCCCTCGTCCTCCGGCTCGCCGTCCAGGCGCACGCCCTTGGTCTGGGGCGCGGCTTTGGGGCGCGCGGGGCGGGCGGCGCGGGCTTCGGCCGTGGGGTCGGTCAGGATGGCCGCCGCCTGGGCAAAGCGGTCGGGCGCGGGGGCCCCTGCCGGGGCAGCCCCGGCCCCCTGGTTGATCGATTCCTCGATGCCGCGCACAAAATCCAGCGTATCCGGCCGCGGGCCGGGGCGCGCCGTGTACAGCTGGGCCGAAAACCCGCTGGAGGCGGCCGGCGCGGGCTGCGCGGGCGCGCTTTCGGGGGCCAGCTCGGTGGTAAAGCCGCTGTGGCCGGCGCGGGGCGGCTGCTCGCCGGCGGCGATGCCGGCCAGGCGCACTTCGCCCGTCAGGGTGGCCGCCCTTTCGGCCGAAAGTTCCTCGAAGGTATCGGCGCGGGCGGCCGGTTCGGCGCTTTCCGGCGCGGCGGCCGGTTCGCTGATCGGTTCGGCGGCCGGTTCCATGGCCGGCGCGGCGCTTTCCGGCGCGCGGGTCACGGCCGGTTCGGCCGGCTCCGGCTGCGGGCGGGGGGCCGGCGTCAGGACCGGCTCGCCCACCGGCTCGCTGACCGGGGTCTCCACGGCCGGGGCCGCGCGCTTTTTGTGCTGGCCGGGCGTAAATTCAATGGTGTTGCGCTTTTTGCGGTAGATGGTCCCGGTGGCGCCGGTGCGCGTGGTCTGCCGCGCGGCGGGCTGCGCGGGGGCCGCGCCGCCCTGGGCCGCGAACCGGCGCGAATGGTAGACCGTCTTTTCCGGCGCGGGGGCCGCCGGGGCCGGCCGGCTGCGCAGCGGCTCCAGGTCCGGCACGGTGCCGGTCGCCTCCTCCAGGTGCAGGCTAGCGTAGGTATCGCCGTAATCCTCGGCCGGCTCGCTTTGGGGCGCGCGACGGCCGAACAGCCCGCCGAACAGCCCGCGGCGGGCCGGGGCACGGTCCCATGTATCGGTCAGCTGCAATGTCTCGGCTTCGCCGTCGTCGGCGGCATCCAGGTCCATGGCCGGGCCGGGCTGCGCGGGGGCGGCGGTATCTTCGGCGGCGTATGTGCCGGTATATTCCTCTTCATATTCCCCAGCGTATTGTTCGGTGGAATATTCCTCTTTGTATTTTTCTGGTTCCGGCTGCTCCGGGGCGGGCTGCGGCTGGGCGGCCGGCTCGGCGCGGCGGCCGCCCAGCGAGACGTTGATGGGCACGAACTCGCCGGTATCCTCGGCCTTGCCCAGGCCGAACAGCCCGCGGCGCTTCTGGCCGGGGTCGCGCAGTTTGCCTTTTTCGTCCGGCAGCACGGCGGCGGTCTTGCCAAAGAACTGCTGGAACTGTTCCTTGCCGGCGTTCAGCTGGCGGGTGTTGGCCTGCTCGGCGCCGGGGGCCATTTTGATCAGGAAGTTTTTGATAATGCTGGTGCGGGTGGTATCGCCGGCGGTATCCTGCGCGGGGGCGGTCTGCCGCCGCTGCGGCTGGGCCGGCGCGGGCTGCGCCGTCTGCGCGGGGGGCGTCTGCACAGGGGCGGCCGGGCGGGCCGCTTGCGCGGGCCGGGTTGGCTTTTGCGCCGCCGGGGCCGGCTTGGGGGCAGGCTGCGCCGCCTGCGCGGGCCGGGCCGGCTGTGTGGCGGGCTGCGCGGGCTTT
>CALWNS010000222.1 GCA_944382805.1 uncultured Gemmiger sp.
TTTGCGGCGCGGCCAACACGCTGACGCTGCCCGACGCCTCCGCCGCGGCGCTGTTCGCCCGGCCCGACGTCGTCACCCGGGGGCGCGACTGCACCAATTCCACCGCCGCGCTGTTCATTTTGGGCGGCGTGCTGCAAAATAAGCTGACGCTGGCCCCCGGCGGGGAACACACGCTGCGCATCGTGTTCGGCATCGCCGCCGACCGCGCCGACGCCCGCCGCGCCATGGCCCGCTACCGGACTGCCGAAGCCGCCGCGGCCGCGCTGGAGGAAGCGCGCGCCGCCTATGCCGCCAAGTACGGCGCGCTGCGCCTGCATACGCCGGACGAAAAGATCAACGCGCTGATGGGCCGTTGGGTGCAAAAGCAGGCGGATTTCTGCATCGTGGGCAAAAAGGGCGTGCGCGACAATTTGCAGATCGCCGTGGCGCTGCTCAACTACCGGCCCGACAAGGCGAAGGAGGAGATCCTGGAATGCCTGCGCCACCAGTTCCGCGGCGGCCACGCCGTGCTGACCTGGTACCCGTATGACGATACGCGCTACTCCGACCAGCCGTTCTGGATCATCTGGGCCGTGTGCGAACTGGTCAAGGAAACCGGGGACCTGGCCCTGCTGGATACGCCGGTCGCCTGGCAGGACGGCGGGCAGGCCACCGTCTGGCAGCACGTACAGGCCGCCGCGGCGCGGCTGACCGCCGACAAAGGCCCCAACGGGCTGTGCAGGCTGTTTTTTGCCGACTGGAACGACGCGCTCAACGTCACCGACGACCCCGAGGCCGAGTCGGTCATGCTGTCGCACCAGTTCTGCCTGGCGCTGCGCGAACTGGCCGCGCTGGCCGAACAAAAGGGCGACGACGCCTATGCCGCGCAATGCCGGCAGGAGTACGAGACCGTCAAGGCCGCCATCAACCAGAACGCCTGGGACGGCGCCTGGTATGCCCGCGCGCTGAGCGAAAAGGGCAGCATCGGCACAAAGGGCAGCGAGGGCAGCCGGATTTACTTAAACGCCCAGACCTGGGCCGTGCTGGCCGGCGTGGCCGAAGGCGAACGGCTGGACAAAGTACTGGCCGCCGTTGACAGCATGGAGCAGGACTTCGGCTTCCCGCTCAACCTGCCGCCCTACCCGCGCTACAGCGCGCACGTGGGGCGTATGTCCGGTATGCTGCCGGGGCTGTTTGAAAACGGCGGCGTCTACTGCCACGCCACCGGCTTCAAGATCTTGATGGACTGCCATACCGGCCGGGCCGACAAAGCCGTGGCGACGCTTAAAAAAATCATGCCGGACAGCGCGCAGAACCCCAGCGCGCGCTCGGGCGCGGAGCCGTATGTGTTCACCAACTGCTACGCCACCCACCCCGGCTACTACGGCCGCAGCTACCAGTCCTGGACGACGGGTACCTCGGCCTGGTGCCTGCGCGGCGTGTACGAGGGCATTTTGGGCGTGCGCCGCAGCTACGCGGGCCTGTGCATCGCGCCCTGCTTCCCCTCCGCCTGGGCGGGGGCCGAAGTCACGCGGCCGTTCCGCGGCGCGACCTACCACATCGTCTACCACAACCCGCAGGGCCTTGAAAACGGCGCGCCGTCCGTCACCGCCGACGGCGTACCCTGCCCCGGTGGCCTGCTGCCCGTTTATGCGGACGGCAAAACGCACGAGATCGCCGTGACGCTTGGCTGAAACGTGACGAAATTTACAATTCCGGCAAATATATTGAAATATTTCTGGCGCAACTGCTGGTAAAATAACAGCAGAAAGACGGCCCAAGGCCGCAAAACGACCTGCGCCGGGGCCGCTGTACTTCCCCGGCCGGGCAAAAAACAATATTAACAGGAGGAAAACAATGGCAAAAGCACAAACAGCCGACCGCTTTGACAGCGCCGGCGCGCGCCGCGTGATGCGCAAACGGGATTACATGGCGGACTTCAGCGGCCAGATGGCCCTGGGCCTGATGGCGAACCTGGTAGGCCAGCTGTCCTACTTCTACACCGACAAAGTCGGCCTGGCCACCTTAAGCGTCGGCGTGGTGATGGCCGTCTCCAAGGTCATCGACGCCGTGACCGACGTGATCGCCGGCAACATCATCGACCACTCCAAGGGCGGCGACCACAAGTACAACAAGTGGATGGGCGCGCAGGCCATCCCCGCCGCCATCACCGTGCTGCTGATGTTCACGGTGCCCATCCAGGCCGGGCAGGGGGCGGCCGTAGCCTATGCCCTTATCACCAACCTGCTGCTGTCGGCGGTGTTCTACACCTTCATCGCCACGCCGTTTTCGGCCATCATGGTCGTGCGCACCCGCAGTTTGGCCGAGCGCGGCAGCATGGGCCTGATCCGCGCGGTCGGCAACTACGGCGCGGGCATGATCATCTCCATCATCACCGTGCCGGTCACCAGTATGCTGGGCGGCACCCAGAGCGCCTGGATCAAGTACGGCGCGGTGCTGGCGCTGGCGGTGCTGCTGCTGTTCGGCATCTGCTGGAACAACAACCGCAAAGCCAAGTACGCCTGCGACTATGCCGATGACAACGGCGGCGCCGCCGAGGAGGAGGAATCCCCCGTCCCCTTCAAGGAAGCCATCGTCATGCTGTTCAAAAACAAGTACTGGCTCATCGTGCTGGCGTTCAACCTCATCACGGCCATCACCAGCGCCGTGGCGGCCTCGGGCGGTACTTACTACTGCCGCTGGATCTTTGGCAACGAAACGCTTGTCGGCATGATCGGCGCGGCCGGCCTGCTGGCCACCATCATCGGCTTTGCCGTTTCGCAGCCGATGATCTCCAAGCTCGGCGTCAAAAAGACCATCTCGGTCAGTTTGCTGGGCGCGGCGCTGTTTGCGGGCATCCGCTGCTTTGCGCCGACCAATTTCATCGTCTATGTCATCACCAGTTTGCTGGGCAGCTTCATCCAGATCCCGATGATGAGCCTGTACGGCGTGCTGACCGCCATGACCGTAGACTACAACGAGTGGAAGTACGACCGCAAGATGGTCGCCATGTCCGGCGGCGCGATCGGCTTTGGCAACAAGGTCGGCAACGGCCTGGGCGCGCTGGTGCTGATGATCTTCCTGACCATCGGCGGCTATGACGCCACGCTGGAAGCGGCCACCACCTCGATGACCTGGTCCATCTACGCCTTCTCCAACTTTATGCCGGTCGTCATCAATCTGGTGATGTTCTTTATCTTCCGCGGCTTTGACCTGGAAGAAAAGCTGCCCCAGATGCGCGCCGAAGTTACGGCCCGCAAAGCAGGCGGCAGCGCGCAGTGACCTGAACTGACCCGTTTTTCTTGACCTGCAGGGCCGGTGTACCGGGAGCGCCGGCACACCGGCCCGCTTTTTATCCGTATCCCCAAGGAGGGTTCTTATGCTGACCTTGACCGACCTGCGCATCGAATACCGCACCCGCCCGCAGGGGCTGGCCGTGCGCGCGCCGCGCTTTTCCTGGAAACTGGTATCCGACCAAAACGACACGCTGCAAACCGCCTGGCGCCTGACGGTCGCCGGGCCGGGCGGCACGGTGTGGGACAGCGGCGCGCAGGGCGGCGATACCTCAGTTCTGGTGCCCTATGCCGGCGCGCCGCTGGCCGAGGAGACCGCCTACGCTGTGACCCTGACCGTGACCGACAACCACGGCGAGACCGCCCGCGCCGAGACGGCGTTTACCACCGGCGTGTTTGACCCCGCGCATTTTGCGGCCAAAATGATCAGCCACGACCTGCCCGAAAGCGAGACCGCCTGCCCGGTGTTCGCCCGCCGCTTTGCCCCCGCCGGGGCGGTGGCGGCGGCGCGCCTGTACGCCACGGCCCACGGCATCTACGAAGCCGCGCTCAACGGCCAGCGGGTGG
>CALWNS010000223.1 GCA_944382805.1 uncultured Gemmiger sp.
GGTGAAATACAGGATGCCCTGCAGCTCGCGCAGCCGCCCTTCGCTGCGCAGCTGCTCGATGCGGGCGAACGCGGGGCGGAAGTCGGTGCCGCCGCCCCCGTGCAGCGTCAGCGCGGCGGCGTAACGCTCCCACTCCTCGGCCCCGTGCAAAAACACAAGGTCGCGCACGGCGTCGTCGCACTGCATCACCGCCACGTTGCAGCGGTCAAAAAAGCGCCCGCTGGTGCGCAGGATCCCCAGCGTTTCGCGCAAAAAAGCTTTCACCAGGCCGCCGGCCGTCGATTCGCTGGTATCGATCACGATCACCAGGTCGCGGATCTTGCGGGCCTCCCGCGTTTCCAGCGGTTCGATCAGCGGCAGGTCGCCGTAGGTGCGCAGGCCATAGGTATAGGTGCCCAGGTCAAACTCGTCGGGGTCCAGGCGCGGCTCTTCGCGCCAAACGGCGAACCGGCGCAGAAAATCCCGGTACAGCCGCCGGCTGTGCGCCGCGCGCACCTGGGCGGAAAGCGCCTGCGCGCCGGCGCTTTCCCCGGCCTGGCGGCCCGCCTGCTGCAAGCTCAGCTGGGTCTGGCGGCCCAGCTGCTCCCATTGCCGGCCCAGCATCTGGGCGGCGGGGCTTTGCGGGTCGTCCGGCCACAGGCGGTGGCTGTCGCAGTAGAACTCGCGCTGCAAACGCGCAAGCTCATCGGCGCTGCGCTTGCACAGCGCGCGGTAGATCGGGCCGGCCGCCAGCAGGCCGCCGCTTTGGCGCAGCGCCTGGTAGGTCTGCTGCCGCAGCCACCCCACCGGGCGGCGCAGCGCCGCCGCGCCCAGGGTGTCGATCGTGTATTCTGCGGCGATATCGCAGGCCAGCCCCCAAAGCCCCGGCTCGCGGGCCCCGCGCAGCCAGGGGTGGCGGAACACACAGTGCAGCACGCTGTGCAGGTAGGCGCGCAGCAGGTAGGCGTGGTTTTGGCGGTACAGGCGCAGCGCCCATTCCGGGCCGTAGACCAGCGCCGCGCCGTTGGCGGCCAGCCCGCGCGCGGGCTGCGGGTCCGGCGTCAGGGCCAGCGCGCCCAGCGCGGCGTTCATATAGCGCAGTTCCAAATACAGCTCGCTGCGCACCCGCTCCATGACCCGGCGCGCCATGGCCTGCTGCCATTCCGCCTGGGTCTGTACGTGGTCGGCCACGGCGGCCCCTCCTTTCCGTTACGGTTCGTCCAAATCGTCAAAATCAAAGCGTTTGGCCGGTCGGGCGTGCACGCCGCCGGTCAGCAGCAGGGCGGCGCCTTCGCTCCAGCCCAGGCGGCTGCACTGCGCGGCGGCTTCGCGGCGCGCCGGCTCCGGGCACAGCGGCAGCAGCAGGCGCAGCTGCGCCGCATCGCGCGCACGCAGCGCCAGCGCCAGGGCCGCCCCGGCCTGCGCGCGCAGGTATGCTTCGTACCGCGCGCGGGCGGCAAGGCCCAGCGCATACGGGAACTGCAGCCGGCACAGCGCCACGCGGCACAGCGCGGCGGGCGGCTCGGCGGCGTCCGCCTGGGCAAAGGCGGCGTCGTATTCGTCCCAGTCCAGCACCCCGCCGGAAAAGCATTGGCGGTACCGGTAGCCGATACCCTCGATGCTGTGGTTAAAAATGTGCGCGGGCGTGTTTTCGTGCAGCGTTTCCAGGTATTCCGGGCAAAAGATGCGCGCCGCCACGCGCCCGCCCGGGCAAAAATCTACGCGGATGTCGCCGCTCACGGCGCCCACCAGCTTTTTCAGCCCGGTGTCGGCGTTTGGCGCGGCCCGTAGGGCAAAGCTTTCCAGCCGGCGGCAGTTGGTGAACAGGTCGCTGCCCAGTTCGCGCAGCGCGGGCCCGGCGGACAGCCGCCGCAGAAAGCGGCAGTTGTAAAAAGCGCCGCTGAACAGGGTGGTCACGCTGTCCGGCAGCTCGACCGCCTGCACAAAATCGCCGCAGATGGGGTGCAGCCCGCCGGCGGCCGGCCGCGGCCACAGCGCGCCGCCCACCGGCTCCCGCCGGGCCGAAAAGCAATACGGCCCGACTTCCGTCACCGGCTGCCCGGCCGCGGCCGCCGGAACGGCAGGGCAGGGGGTGTCTCCAAAAATGCGCAGCAGCTGCGCCCCTGCGCGCCCCGGCTGCCACAAAATATCCAGTTCCGGCTGCAAAACTTTCCCGCCTGCCCTTCCTGCCTCTTTACATTGTCCTTATTATAGCATAAAATGTTCTGGCGGAAAACATAAACGCCGGCGGCAAAACAAAGTTTTTACCGCCGGCGCAGGAATGCAAAACGAAGGTTTGGGGGAGCAAAAAATGCGTTCTGCAGCGTCTCAAAATGCGATCTTGACCGGGTCCATACCCCGGCAGCTGATCCTGTTCTTTCTGCCGATCTGGTTCGGCACGCTGTTCCAGCAGCTGTACAACACCGCCGATACGCTGATCGTGGGCAACTTTGTCGGCACCGGGGCGCTGGCGGCCGTGGGGGCCACCGGCGCGTTCGTGCAGCTGCTGGTCGGCGTTTTTGTCGGGCTTTGCAGCGGCGCGGGCGTGGTGGTGGCCCAAAGCTACGGCGCGGGCGATACCGAGGCCGTGGACCGCCAGGTCCACACCGCGCTGTTCATGGCGGTGCTGGGCGGCGCGGTGCTTACGGTGCTGGGGCTTTTGTCCAGCCGCCTGGTTCTGGTCTGGATGGATACGCCGCCGGAGATCCTGGACCAGGCCGCGCTCTACCTGCAGATCTATTTCCTTGGCATGATCCCGCAGTTCATCTATAATATGGGCACCAACATCCTGCGTGCCGTGGGCGACAGCAAACGCCCGCTGTACTTTTTGATCATTGCCTCGCTGGTCAACATCGTGCTGGATATCCTGTTCGTGGCCGGGTTCCATTGGGGCGTGGCCGGCGCGGCCATCGCCACCGTCATCAGCCAGGTGGCCAGCGCCGTGCTCACGCTGCGCTGCCTGGCCGGCTCCAACGGGATGCCCTGGCATTTGTCGGTCCGCAAGGTGCGGGCGGACGCCGCGGTCCTGCGCGATATCTGCCGCATCGGTTTGCCCAGCGCGGCCCAGTCGGCGCTGTACAGCGTGTCCAACATCGTGATCCAGGCTTCCATCAATGCGTTCGGCACAACGGCCGTCGCCGCCTGGAGCGTTTACGGCAAGATCGATTTCCTGTTCTGGATGACGGTCAGTTCGTTCGGCATCGCCATCACGACCTTTGCGGGGCAGAATTTCGGCGCGCGCCAGTATGAGCGCGTGCGGCGCGGCACCCGCATCTGCCTGGGCATGACGGCGGCGGCCACGATCGGCATTAGCCTTGTGCTGTATCCGGCGGCGGAGCTGCTGTTCCGCCTGTTCAGCCAGGACGGGGCGGTCATTGCGCAGGGCGTGCAGATGATGCACTTTTTGGTGCCGGCATATATCACTTATTTTTGCATCGAGATCCTTTCCGGCGCGCTGCGCGGCTGCGGCGATGTGCGCGTGCCCACGCTCATCACGGTATTCGGCGTCTGCGGCCTGCGCATCGTCTGGCTGCTGGCCGTTGTGCCGCGCGTGCATACCATTCTGATGGTAGAGGCCAGTTATCCCATCACCTGGGCGCTTTCCAGCTTGCTGTTCATCGTCTACTACCTGCGCGGCGGCTGGATGCAGCGCTGCCAGGCGGCCCGCGGCGCACAGGCGCAGGACTAAGCCGGCGCCGGTTTTGGAGCTAAAAACGGAAAGCCGTCCCTTCCCGCATACGGGCAGGGGCGGCTTTTGCCGTATACGGCGCACCTTTCGCTAGTATGGCACAGTGCCCCTGCGCGCACAGCGGCAGGGGATGTGCAGTTATATGAAAAACAGGGGAACGCTAAGCCGTTCAGGCGGCGCGACCGCCGCGAACCACCCGCCGGGCCGGGCGGCTGCCGGCCGGTACGGACCGGCGGACGCGCCGCGCGCGGGCAGCCGGCGCAGTTTTTTGCGCGGCCTTGCGCACCGGCGCGCCGCACAGCAGGTTCAGCGCCAAAAGGCAGGCGAGCCCCAGCGCCGCAGCCGGCAGCAGCGGCAAAGCGCCCTCCGCCGCCGCGCAGAAAAGCATGAGCAGAAAAAACCCAAGGCCCGTCATCAAAAATTCGCGCAGCCACCGTTTCATAACTTGCTGTTTCATCCCAAATTCCTCCTTGCGGTATCTTTTATCTCGTTCGCTGCCGAAGCGGGGCCGCAACCTGTGCGCAGGGATGCCGCGGATACAACCGCCGACAACTTTTGGTTGTTTTGTGATTCTAGAATAATACAACAAATGGTTGTTGTCAAGAGGGAAATACAACAAAATTTTTTCGCATTTCGCGGGACACCCCCTTTACAAAAACTACAAAAGGTTGTACAATGGAGCAAACCCAATGATCCGGCGGGGTGGGACCCGCCCCCAAACAAAGGAGTACATCGCCATGTTTGCAGAACGTCTTAAAGAGGCCCGCCGCTCCAAAAAGTACAGCCAAACGGAACTTTCCCGCCTGCTGGGCGTTACGCAGCAGGCTGTGGGCAAGTGGGAGACCGGCCGCTCCACGCCGGACCCGCAGACGGTGGCGCACCTGGCCGAGATCTTGGGCACTACGGCCGACGCGCTGCTGGGCCTGCGGGAAACGGCGATGCCGGGCGCGGTGGGCCGCGATGCGTTCGAGGGCTACGAGGAAAGCCTGATCCCGGTCGTGGGCACGGTGCGGGCCGGTTATGGCGCGCTTGCCTTCGAGGAGGACTATGGCAAAGAATATGCCAGCGTCAAGGATCCGCAGAACTACTTTTACCTGGTGGTAAAGGGCGACAGTATGGAACCCCGCATCTCGGACGGCGACCTGGCGCTGGTCCGCCGCCAGACCACGCTCGACAACGGCGACCTGGGCGTGATGGTCTATGGGCTGGACGGCGAAGGCACGCTGAAAAAGTATATCCAGCGCGGCAACGCCGTGGTGCTGCATCCGTTCAACCCTGCGTACGAGGATCTGGTCATCAAAGGGGAAGAACTGGATCACCTGTATATTGCCGGCAAGGTCGTGGAGACGAAGGCCAAGTGGTGAGCCCCGCGCCGTATCTTTAGTATAGCAGTCCATGCGTCCGATAATACGGACGATAAAAGAGAAAGCGATATTTGGCGTCCCATAGATCGGCCTTTGGCCGTGGGGGCGCACAAGGCGTGTTTGCCGCCAAAACGGGCCGCGGCCCGCGGGGCGGCAGGCTTGTTTCCTATACACTTTTGGCGAGCAACGCAGAAAGGGCGCGGCGATGGACCTGGCCGAAAAGCTGGAAATTTTGGCGGACAGCGCCAAATACGATGTGGCCTGCACCTCCAGCGGGGTGGAACGGCCCGGCCGGGCCGGGCAGCTTGGCAGCTGCCGTGCGCCGGGTATCTGCCATGCGTTTACGCCGGACGGGCGCTGCGTGTCCTTGCTCAAGGTTTTGCTTACGAACTGCTGCAGCTACGACTGCAGCTACTGCGTCAACCGCCGCACCCAGCAGCGCCCGCGCGCCAGTTTTGATCCGCGTGAACTGGCGGAGCTGACCATCGGCTTTTACCGCCGCAATTATATCGAGGGGCTGTTCCTTTCCAGCGCCGTGGCCGGCAGCCCGGACGCCACGATGGAGCGCATGATCGAAACGCTGCGCATCCTGCGGCAGGAGTATCGCTTCCGCGGCTATATCCATGCCAAGGCCATCCCCGGGGCGGACCCGCTGCTGGTGGAACGGCTGGGCCTGCTGGCGGACCGCCTTTCGGTCAACATCGAGTTGCCCAGCGAGGCAAGCCTTAACCGTCTGGCGCCGGATAAAGGCAAGGCGGCCATCCTGCGGCCCATGGGCCAGATCGCCCGCCAAAGCGCGGCCAGCCGCCGGGACCTGGCGGTCTACCGCCATGCGCCCGCTTTTGCGCCGGCCGGGCAGAGCACCCAGATGATCATTGGCGCCACGCCGGAGACCGACCGCCACATCCTGCGCCTGAGCGAAAGCCTTTATAAAAAATATGCGCTCAAGCGCGTGTTTTACTCAGCCTATCTGCCGGTGGTGGCGGACGAGCGCCTGCCGGCCTTGTCGGTACAGCCGCCGCTGCTGCGCGAGCATCGCCTGTACCAGGCAGACTGGCTTTTGCGGTATTACCATTTTTCGGCCGAGGAACTTCTCAGCCCGGAGCAGCCGAACTTTGACCCTTACCTAGACCCCAAATGCAGTTGGGCGCTGGCAAACCCGGAATATTTCCCGGTCGAAGTAAACACCGCGCCGCGCCCCGTTTTGCTGCGCGTGCCGGGCATCGGCCCCAAAAGCGCGCTGCGCATCGTGCAGGCGCGCCGCAGCCAGCGCCTGGGGATGCCCGAACTCAAGCGCATGGGCGTGGTGCTCAAACGCGCCCAGTATTTCATCACCTGCAGCGGCCGTGCGCCGGCGCTGCGGGCCGCCCGGCAGGAGGTGGCCGCGGCGCTGATCGACCCCAAGGCCTTTGGCGTCGGGGTGCGCCAGCTCTCGCTGGACGATTTCTGCGCCGTCCCGCTGCCGGACTCGGCGCCGCGCGTGCAGGCGCTGGCTGCGGCCGGCGTGGAGGCCCGCCGCGCGGCCGAGCAGACCAGACGGGAGGCGATCGAATGTCTTACCCGGCGTATGTGAGCAATGTGAGTTATTGTTACGACGGCAGCTTCCGCGGGTTCCTGTGCTGCGTTTTTGAAAGCTATGCGCACAGGGAGCTGCCCGCCGCCATCCAGCCCCCGCAGGAGGGGCAGACGAGCCTGTTCGGCAGCCGGGAGATCGCCACCCGCGCCGACCGGGCCGCCCGTGTGGCGGCCGGTCTGCACCGCCTGGGCGCCGAGATACAGGCCTGCGTGACCAGCGGTTTTTTGGCCGATGAACCGGGCAAGGACCTGATCCTGCTGCGCTTTTTGCGCTGCTGTTTTGAGAACGGCACGGCCGCGGCGCAGATGCTGGCCCGCCCGGAAATAGCCGAAGCGCTGGCCCTGGCGCGCCGCGTAGACAACGAAAGCCATAAGTACATCGAATTCCTGCGTTTTGAGCAGCGCGGCGAGATGCTGGGCACCGTCATCCATCCGCGCCACCGCATCCTGCCGCTGCTGCGCGGGCATTTTTGCAGCCGCCTGCCGGAGGAGGATTTTATGATCTTTGACGCCACCCACGGCCTGGCCATGCTGCGCAAGGACAAAACGGTGCGTTACCTGCAGATGCAGCATTACGCGCCCGCCCCCGACGCAGAGGAGGAAAACTGGCAGGCGCTGTGGATCCGCTTTTTCCGCGCCCTGGCCATCAAGGAACGCCGCAACGAGCGCTGCCAGCGCACCCATGCCCCCAAGCGCTATTGGCAGGATATGTGCGAGATGCAGGCGCAAAAAAGAACTACCCAACCGCCCGGGGATGTGCTATAATATAGAATAACTTTCTTGTAGGGGGAACTGTACGATGGAAGAATTGCTGCGCATCCTGGAAAAGAACGCCCGTCTCCCGCTGGAGGATATTGCCGCCATGCTGGACAAAACGCCGACAGAGACCGCCGCCCTGATGGACGAAGCGGCGGACAAGGGTTATATCCGCGGCTACGAAGCGCTGATCGACTGGGAAAAGGCCGGCGTCAACGTGGTCGAAGCGGTCATCGAACTGCACGTCTCGCCGCGCAAAAGCCGCGGCTTTGACGAGATCGCCTCGGTGATCGCCAGCTTTGACGAAGTGGACAGCGTGCTGCTCATGAGCGGCGGGTATGATTTGCAGGTCCTGATCAAGGGGCGCAGCTTCCAGGAAATCGCGATTTTTGTGGCCAAGCGCCTGTCCCCGCTGGACGATGTGCTTTCCACCGCCACCAGCTTTGTGCTGCGCACCTACAAGCGCAGCGGCCGTCTGTATCTGGACGAGGAAACGGACGATAGGGAGTGGACGGTGCTGTGATGAACTACGATCAGCTGCTTGCGCCGGCGGCCCGGGAGATGCGCCCGTCCGGCATCCGCAAGTTTTTCGACCTGGCCGCCGATATGCCCCACTGCATCTCGCTGGGCGTGGGGGAACCGGACTTCAAAACGCCCTGGGCCATCCGCGATGCGGGCATCCGCAGCTTGGAACAGGGGCGCACCAAGTATACGGCCAACGCGGGCCTGAAGGAGCTGCGGGCGGAGATCTGCCGCTACCTGAAACGCCGGTTCGACCTTACTTATGAAACGGAGAACGTCCTGGTCACGGTCGGCGGCAGCGAAGCCATCGATATGGCCATCCGCGCACTGGTCTCCCCGGGGGATGAGGTCATCATCCCCGAACCGTGCTTTGTCTGTTACGAGCCGATCACCCAGCTGACCGGCGGCGTTCCGGTGCATATCGCCACCCGGGCCGAGGACGGCTTCCGCCTGACGCCGCAGGCGCTGCGCGCGGCCATCACACCGCGCACCAAGCTGCTCATCCTGCCGTACCCCAACAACCCGACCGGCGCGGTCATGGAGCAGAAAGACCTGGAAGCCATCGCCGAGGTGCTGCGCGGCACCAATGTGGTCGTCCTGTCGGACGAGATCTATGCCGAGCTGACCTACGGCCTTGACCGCCATGTCAGCATCGCCGCGCTGCCCGGCATGGCCGAGCGCACCATCGTGGTCAACGGCTTCAGCAAGGCGTATTCCATGACCGGCTGGCGGCTGGGCTACGCGGCCGGGCCGGAGCCGATCATCCAGATCATGACCAAGATCCACCAGAGCTGCATCATGTCGGCCC
>CALWNS010000224.1 GCA_944382805.1 uncultured Gemmiger sp.
CGGCGCACGCCGCCGCCCCGGCGGCCGCCAGCGCCGCCAGCACCAGCAGCGCCAGGCCGCCGGTCCAAAACCGGCTCCCGGTCAGGGGCGCGGCCAGCAGCGTGCCGCGCCACGCGATGGCCCCGGCCAGCCCGGCCAGCAGGCAGACCGGCGCGCCGTACAGGGCCGCGGCGCGCGGCAGCGCCCGGCGCAGCCCCGCGCCCAGCGCGGCGGCCAGCGCCGGCAGCAGCCACCAAAGGTTTCCCAGCGCCCACTGCAAGGGCAGGCTGAAACTATCCAAGCCGCTCCCTCCCTTTCCGGCCGCTTACAGGGCCATGGTGTCCTTCACGCGGTAGATCTTGCCGTCTTTCCCCAGGTAATAGTCCGAAGTATCGGTCACCACGAACAGCGTGGCCAGCGTGCCGATGGTCACGATCAGGCTGATGCGCGTGAGGATCGAATACGCCAGCATCCGTTCGGCGCGCACGATCTTTTTGGCCAGGGCGGGGTCGCAGCGGCCGTAAAAGCGCTGGCGGTCGCCCTGTATGACCAGCCAGTTCAGCCCCAGGGCCAGAACCAGGCCGATGACGTTATCCAGCAGCAGCTCGGTGCGCACGCCGGCCATGCGCTGCAGCGCGTTGCCCACCAGCACGGCCAGCATGGCCGCCGTGACAAACGAGCGCAGCAGCCGCAAAAACGCCCACCCGCCGCTGAGCAGCGAGCCATACGCCCGGCGGATGGCCGCGGTGCGCGCCATGCCCGCCAGGCCGGTGCCCCACACCCATACGGCCCACGCCAGCAAAATACAGGCGGATACCTGCGCCGCCGTTTCGGTCGTGATGTTCATGGTGATCTCCTCCTTTTTGTATCGCGCCTTAGTCCAGCCGCGTCGCGCTGACCGGCACGAACAGATAGGGGCCGCCGGCATAGACAAAGACCTCGTACCAGTCGCCGGCATCGTTCGTGTGGGTGGGGCCGAACAGATACTGGTCCACCCATGCGCCCTGGCCGTAGTAGTCGGCCGGGTCCATCCAGAAGCCCTGCACCTCGTAGTGGGCGCCCGGCGCAAAGTCGTCGTAGCGCATCACCGCAACGTCCTCATACGGTTCGGGCGGGATGATGCCGGTCATCAGCACCGCCCAGCCCAGCGCCTCGGAGGTATCGCCGTAATTCACCGTCACCGGCTCGTCAAAAAAGATGCCGCCCGTAAAGGCGTTGACCAGGTAGCCTTCAACCTGGCTGTACTGGTACAGGATGCCGGTGTGGTACTCCTCGTCCCCTTCGGGGATCCAGCCCGTCACGGTGATCAGTTCCGGCATGGCCGGGGCGGACTCGGCCGCCGGCTGCGGCGCGCCCTCTTCGTCGTAATAGTACAGCGTGTAGTCGCCGCCGGTCTCGTCGTGCCAATATTCCAGGTACGGGCGCATCACGTCGGCGGTCGGCTCGTCCGGGGCATTGTAGGTGAACTCGTCGCCGCCGGCGTCCATGCTGTCCCGCAGGCTTTCCAAAAATTCGATCCAGGCGGCGTCGTCCGATTCGTCGTACCACCCCTCGTCCAGCAGGATCATGGTGATCTCCCAGTAGCGGCCGGGGTCGGCGGTCAGGATGGCGTAATACCCCCAGTCCTCCATCTGCCAGGCCGCGGGCGGCGCCACCACATAGTAGCCCTCCGCCTGCGCGGCGGCCGCGTCATGTACCTCCGCGCCCACCACGCAGTCGATCAAACCGTCCTGCAGGGCGTCCATAACCCCCTCGGCCGAGTCGCTGTACTGCGGGTATTCCAGCGAATCAGCCGCCAGGCCGTAGCTTGCCATCAGCTCCAGCAGCGCGCCGTCCAGCTCCTGCGTCCAGCCCGTTGCCGGCGCTTCGGTGGGCGCGGGCGTCGGCGTGGGGGTGGGGGAGGGTCTGTCGCGCGCCTCGCTGCCCCTGCGGGCGACTTCCGCTACAAGCGCCACCAGGACGAGCAGCAGCCCCGCCACCACCGCCAGCACGACCCACACGTGCGAGTCCGGCTTCGGTTCCTTCTGATCGTACTTCGGTTCCTCTTTGGGCTTGGGCGCGGGCGGCGGCGTTTCCGCCGCCGGCGGTTCGGGGGGCGGCGGGGGCGTTTCGGGCGGTTTTTCGGGCGGCGTTTCCTGTGCGGGCGGCGGCGCGGCCGGTTCCAGGTCGGCCAGCAGCGCGCGGATGGAAGGGTAGCGCTCGGTGGCGTGGACGGTCAGGCCCTTTTCCACCGCGCGGGCAAAGCCGTGGCTCACGCTTACGCCCTCCATCTCGTCCAGCGGCGTCAGCTCGTCCTTTTGGCGGCGGCTGTCCGCGTCCTGCGGGCGGATGCCGCTGACCATCTGGTACAGCACCGCGCAGCAGGCGTACAGGTCGGTCCAGGGGCCTTGCCGGCTGCCGGAGCGGTACTGCTCCTCCGGCGCATAGCCGCGCTTTAGTATAACGGTCAGGTTCTCCTCGCCCTGCAAATCGAACGCCCGCGCCGCGCCAAAGTCGATCAGCGTCAGCTGCCGGCCCGCCGGGTCCAGCATCAGGTTTTCCGGGCTGACGTCGCGGTGCAGCACCTGCTTTTGGTGCATGGCGTCCACCGCCAGCAGCACCGGGCGCATCAGCGCCAGCGCCTGCCCCTGCGTAAAAGCCGCGCCGGTGCGGCGCATATGGCGCATCAGCGTTTCGCCGGGCAGGTAGTCCATCACCAGGTAGGCGGTGCCGTTTTCCTCCACAAAATCGCGCCAGGCCACAATGCCCGGCACGCCGCGGAACCGGGCCATCAGCTCGCTTTCCTGCCGGAAGCTGCGCAGCGCTTCGCGGAAGGCGCGGCCCTCCTCGCCGGGCAGGGCCTGCACCTGCTTGTCCCGGCGCTGCGCCAGCGTCTGGGGGTAAAACTCTTTAATGGCCACGCGCTGCTCCTGCGCCAGGTCCATGGCCAAATAGGTCACGCCAAAGCCGCCCGCGCCCAGCGGCGTGCCCAGCAGGTAGCGCCCCGCCAAAATGGTGAACGGCGGCAGCGCGCGCCCCGGCGCGGCGGCCCCCTGCCGGCTGTACCCGCAGTGCGGGCAGGGGGCGGCGGGGTCGGGCCAGGGGCTCATGCACCCCGGGCACAGGTGGTTTACATCGATCATGGTCAGCCGCCCTCCCCGGCAGGGGCGCCCAGCTCCTGCAAAAGCTCGTCCAGGATCTCCAGCGTGCGCTGGGCGGGGTACACATACTTGCTTTGCGGCAGGCTGCGGATAAAGCCGGAAAACGCCTGCCCGGTGCCGCTTTCCTCAATGTGCAGGTTGCAGGCGTAAGCCCCGCCGATGAACCCCTGCGTGGCGTACAGGTGTACGCCGAACTGCGGGTCGCAGGTCAGGGTCAGGTAGGGCGGGATGGGCAGCTTTTCCATATCGGCCACGCAGGCCTGGATGCGCCCGGCGGCAATGTCGCGCCGGAACTCGGCCAGCAGCTCCCGCCGGGTGGCGCGGTCGATGGGCAGCACCAGCTCCGGCGGCAGGTCGGCCGGCACGCCGGTGCGGGCCAGCTCCCGCAGGCCGCTTTCGGTAAAAACGGTGTAGTATTCGCCCTCCAGCGCGCGCAGGCGGGCAAAGCGCCGGTCACACAGGTCCACAAAGGCCGCGAGGTCGGGGATGTCCGGCCGCAGGTGGCGCTGGATGCGCGCGCGGGTATAATAGCGGCCCAGGCAGGGCTGGGTCATCATGGTATAGTAGCAGCCGGTATCGGTGGCGCGCATATACGAACCCAGGATCTGCTGCACATCGTTCGAATAGGAGTTCAGCGGCTGGCATTCGCCCAGCAGGCGGGAAAAATGCCGCTCGTACAGCGCGATCAGGTCGGGGCTGTATTCGAACCGCGCGGCCGAAAGCTGGCTGTCCAGCCGGATCAGGCAGCGGGGCGCGGCGATAAAATACGGCATGGGGTCCACCGTGACCGGCTCCGGCGAACGCTCAAAGTAATAATAGGCAAAATACTGCCCGCCCGAAGCCAGCGAAAGCGGCACCACGCTGTTCAGCAGCCGCAGGTCGGCCAGGCGCGCGCCCACGCCCAGGTGCTCCGGCAACAGGGCCAGGATCTGCCGCGCGGTAAAGCGCCGCCCGGCGCGCCACAGCCGGAACAGCCCGGCGGCCTCGGCGCCGTCCGGCGGCAGGTACAGCGTCAGGGTGGGGGCCTGGCCGTCCGCCGTGGCCTGCGCCAGGGCAGCCTGCAGCGCGGCCTCCACCTGCGGGCGGCCGTACACGAACTCCGGCAGCGGGGCGGGGGCGGCCGGCTGCGGGCCGGCGTACAGCTCCCGGCAGGAAAAATGCAGCTGCGAAAGCCCGGACAGCAGCTCCACAATGGCCTCCCGCACGCGGTAGGCGTCCTCGCCCTGCAACAAAATCTCGTAATACAGGTTCAGCTCCCGCGTTTGGGACAGCGTCAGCTGCAAATAGTGGGCCAGCTTTTTCAGCGCGGTGTAGGGCAGCAGGCGCTCGTCCTTCAGCGCTTTGTGGATGGAGGTGCGCTCCAGCCCCGCGTTTTTGGCCACACGGGCGATCGGCTCCCCCCGCTGGTCCAGCAGCTCCCGCAGATAGTCGGCAAACTTTGACATGGCGTTCCCTCCGCATTCAACACCCGAAACTTACTTACAGTATAGCATTTTCGGCCCGTTTTTGCCGGGCTTTTTGCAAGAATCGCGTGGCACAAAAAGCGCAAAATCCCGTCACAGTTTTTGTCACGGATAGGCGGCGGCCCCGCCGCGGTGCTAGTATTATAGAAAAAGCGGGCGGCCGGCCCGCGCTTAGTAAGGCAAAGGAGGTCCCCGCCATGAAGCTCAGCCGCTTTTCTTTGGGGGTGTGCGCCGCGGCGGCGCTGCTGCTGGCCGCGCTGTGCGCGCAGACGTTCGGCCTGTTCGCCCCGGCGGGCGGCGATGCGCACCTGCCGGTGCCGGCGGAATACGCCGACCGCATCACCGTGTACGAGGACGGCGATTTCATCTACGATTATACGGTGCAGGACGTGGCGCTGGACAGCGGGGCCGCGGCATTGTATGTGCCGGGGCTGCTCAATATCTGCCCGGCGCGCGAACTTACTCTGCGGGAAAAGCAGGCCCTGGTGCGCCAGGCCGGCGGCGTGGCGGTAAGCGATATCTGCGGCGCGGCGAACCTTTTGCAGGTGTATGTGGAGGGCAAAAGCTACGCCGAACTGGAGGACCTGGCCCGCGCCCTGTGCGAAAACGAGGACGTGCTGGACGCCTTTTGCGAAACGCCCGACCTGGTCGCGGGCAGCGCGGTGACCGCGGCGGACGAGCCGGACACGAACCCCTGGGCCGCGGGCGGCACCGCGCCGGACGAGGACGACCCCTCCGGCTCCAACTGGTGGGCCGAGGCCATCGGCGCCTACACCGCCTGGCAGTATGAACAGTGGTGCCACGACATCACGGTGGGCGTGGTGGATAACGGCTTCTGCCTGGAACACGAGGACATGGGCGGCAACACCCGCCTCCAGCTGCTGCCCGGCTACACGGGCAACAACCCCGACGACCACGGCTCCCAGGTGGCGGGCATCATGGCCGCGGCGGATAACGACATCGGCCTGCGGGGTGTTGCCAGCGGGCCGTACCACCAGCTGACCGTGTACTGCGCGGACTTTAACCCCCAGGGCGAATCCGGCGTCAGTCTGCTGGCCACGGGCGATGTTTACAAGATGATCGGCTCCATGGTGCAGCGGGGCGCCAAGGTCGTCAACTGTTCGTTCGGCAACCACGAGCCGTCGTACAACGCGGTCTGGTTCGATAACGGCAAGTACGGCGACCTGAGCGTGCAAGAGGTAGCCGACGCCATGTGGCAGGGGATCAAAACCAGCAACCGCAAGGCGCTGACCCTGGTGCTGCAGCTGATGCTTTCCGGCAACGAGTTCCTGATCGTGCAGAGCGCCGGCAACGGCGCGGACAATGGCGGGCCGCCCGTTCCGGCTGCCCGAAACGGCTACTTTAGCGGCCTGAGCAAGGAATTTTTCGAGGAGCGCTACCCCGAAGGGTGCAACGGCATCAGCTATACCGACCTGGACCACCGCATCCTGGTCGTGGGCGCGGTGAAAAACAAGCGCACCGAGGACGGCGACTACATCATGACCAGCTCCTCCAACGATGGCGCGCAGGTGGACCTGTGCGCGCCGGGGCAGGATATCTACACCATCAGCGACGACCCCTACGCCTATGACGAAAGCTTTGGCGGCACGTCGGCCGCGGCCCCCATGGTCGCCGGCGCGGCGGCGCTGCTGTGGTCGATGGACCCAACGCTGGAAGCGCGCGAAGTGTGGGACCTGCTGGTATATAACAACGAGTTCATGGCCCTGGGCACCAAGGACCACGGCCACGCGATCAACGGCAGCGAGGGGAGCTACCCGATGCTGAACATCGGCAAGGCCGTAAAAGCGCTGATGGAGAGCAAAAACGGGGAACTGGTCACCGAGGTGCGCGTGACCGACCGGGAGACCGGCGAGCCGGTGCAGGGCGCGGAGGTGCTCTACTTCCCCAGCCTGTGGGAACGCCCGCAGACCGTGGCGACCGATGCGGACGGCCGGTGCAGCTTTACCGGCGCGACCGACCGGCGGCCCTACCCGGCCGAAAGCACCGCCCTGGTGCGGGCGGACGGCAAGATCCGCTGGTACGGCACGCTGAACGCCTGGCTGGCGGACGACGGCGCCCGCACCGTGAACGAGATCGAACTGGATATGTACAACAGCCTGGACGCGGCCGGCGACCTGCTGGAAAAACTGCGGCAGGACCTGCCCGAACTGGCCGACGACGCCTGGGACTGGCTGACCACGCTGCCCGAAGCGGAACCCACCCCCGCGCCCACCGCCGAACCTACCCCCGAACCGGCCGCCGGTTTTAGCGAAACGCTGGCCGAACTGGCCGCGCAGTACGGCGTGGTGGCTACCGGTGAGGAGCTTTACCCCGAGCAGAGCGGCTACGGCGGCGGCGAGGAACTGGTGGACCCGCAGCGGCTGACCGGCCTGCTGGGGGCGGATATCTGGGACTATGACGGCGACGGCCGGGACGAGCTGTTCACCGTGCGGCTGGACACCGCCGCCCCGCCCGAAAGCGGCTGGGGCCAGACCCGCTTTTACCTGACCATGTACGAATGGGACGCCGCGGCCGGCCGGGCCGCCGTGGCCAACGAACAGAGCTTTGCCGCCCAGGGGCTGACCAATTCGCTGACCGAATCGGCCTTCCACCTGGCGCGCGGGCTGGTCGGCGGGCAGCGGGGGCTGTACCTGACCTACAGCTGGGAGATGAACTCCGTCACCTTCGGCGTGCTGCGCATCCGGTACGACGGCAGCAGGATGGACGTGACCGGCGGCGTGGAGTGCAACGACTACCACGGTTCGTTCACCTGCTACGACGCGCTGGCCAGCGGGGCCATCGATACG
>CALWNS010000225.1 GCA_944382805.1 uncultured Gemmiger sp.
AGATGACGAAAGAATGCCATAGTGATCCCTCTTTTCGTTGCGGATGTATTGTGGATACTTATTTAGTATACCACCGCCGCCCGCAGAATACAAGTGCGGATCTTAGTAGCGGAAGGCCCCCTCCCACAAAGTTACCTCCCGCGCGCCTTCGGTGCTGCCCGCCAGCAGGCTGGCGTACGGGACCAGGCGGTAGCGGTAGCCGCCGTCATAATAGCTGCACAGCAGGTCGCTGCCCAGTATTGCCTCCGGCCGTGCCAACTCCATCTGCCGGCTAAAATCATCCACCCGCTGTACCAGCTCGCCGGTCTCGGCGCTGACCAGGGCCAGGTCCATGTTGTCTGTCTCGTCCCACAGGTCAAAGGCAAACAGGGGGCCGCTCTGCTCGCTTTGCAGGTAGATGCAGTTGCCCGCGGTATACCACGCCTCCGTCAGTTGCAGGGCATATGCCGAACCGCCGTCCGCAGGCAGTTCCCCCGCCAGCGGATAGGCGCCAAGGCGCACGCCGACGTAGGCATCGTCCGCATCCCGGATGGTCTCGCAGGTGAGCAGCCGGTCCTGCGTCAGGCCGCAGTTTATGATCGGGTCGAAGCCGGCCGCGCTGTATGTGAACAGCAGGCGGTCCTCGCCGGTGGCCAGGTCCCACAGGCGGTACTGGGTGGTCTGCGTATAGTACAGGCTGCCGGCCAGTGCGGTGCTGCCGCCGATGGTCATCGCCTGCAGGTCCACCGGCGCGGCAGTCGCCGCATACAATACCCGGCTGCCGCCCATATAGGCGTTGCCGACCACGGCCCCGCGCTTTGTCCCCCACGGGAACTCCTGTTCGGTCAGCGTGCCGTCCAGCCCCCAGCGCAGCAGCACCGTGCCGCCCAGCGGGTCGCTGAGCGTGCCGTAAAGCGCCGCATCGTCGGTATAGTTCCAGCTTACGCGGTCGGCCAGCCCGGCCGTGTCCGCGTCCAGCTGGCAGGCGAGCGTGCGGCCGCCGGGGTCCACGTACTCGATGCGGCAGGGCTGGCCGATCAGCGCGCGGCGCGCGGCCTGGGTGGCGGCGCGGTGGCCGGCGGGGGCCGCGGCTTCCTCCTCCAGGCGGGCGTACTCCTCGATCGTCCGTTCCAGCTCCTCCCCGTCCGGCGCCATATAAATCAGGCAGAGCCGGCCGCCCAGCACCGCCAGCCGGTACGGGCCGGAAAGGGGCAGCCAGGCCGGGCACTGTTCGCCGTCGTGTTGGCAGCCCGCCCGCCCGCAGACCGGGGTCTGCACGCCGTCCGGCCCGATCTGGCAGATCACGCCCTCGTCGCCGCCCGGCCCGGCCGGTTCGATGTTGTAATAGGCGGCGCCGTCGTCCCGGCGGCGGGGCGTGATGGCGCCCGCGACCGCCACGGCGGGCGCGGCGGCCGGGGCCGGGGCGGCGCTTTCGGCCGTGGCGGCGGCCGGGGTTTGGGCCGGGGCGGCCGCGCAGGCCGCCAAAGCCAGCGCCAGCAGCGCCGCCGCGGCGCGCAGCAGTTGACGTTTCATGGTTCCTCCTCTGTTTAGCGGCGGCCGGGGGTCAGCCCAGCGTCAGTTCCCGCACGCTCAGGTGCAGGCAGAAATAGCTTGCGCCCTCCGGCTGCTGCGGGACCAGCGGGCCGCTGCCGCCGGTCATCAGCACGCCGCCGCGCGCGCTGTACAGGCCGCTTTCGGCAAATGCGGTGCCCTGGGGCGGCGCCCAGTCGCCCAGGCCGTCCAGGTTGTTGTAGCGCACCCAGGCCTGCAAACAGGCCCCGATATCTGCCGCCGGGGCCGGCGATGGCGAGCGGACCCAGATGGTAACGGGCAGCGAGGTCTTGCTTTCGATCACCACGGACAGGTCCGGGACGGTATCGTCCTGCTGCAAAAAGATGCTGATGCGCGTAAAGCCGAGCGAATCGCTGCTGTAATAGCAGGCGTACTGGTTGGCGCTTTGCTCCAGGATGCCGCCGGCCACGCCGGCCCAGTGTTCGTCCAGCACGCCGGCCGCGGCCAGGTCCTGTACGCACCGGGCCAGGTATTCGTTCATGCTCCAGCCCGTGTTCATCGAATCCGGCAGTTCGCCGCTGGGGGCGTAGTACATCTGCCCCACCTCGTATTCGCGCAGGCCTTCGCTGGCGGCCACGCCCTCCAGCTGGGCGCGCAGCTGGAGGATGAGGTAATAATCTTCGCCGCTGACGCTGGGCGAAGTATAGGGCGTGGTCATGGCGGCGGGGCGGTCCAGCAGGGCGGCGTCGCTGACGGCGAACCAGCCCAGCGGGACCAGCGCCAGCCCCAGCGCCGCCGCGGCGGCGGCCAGGACCGCCGCGCGGGGATTCAGGCGTTTTGGCATGGCGCGGCCTCCTTCCTTACGGGTTCGGCGCGGCGCAGCGCCAGGGTGACGGCGGTGCCGCGGCCGGGCGTGCTTTCAAACCGCAGGGCCGTGCCGTGGGCCTGGGCGATGCGGGCGCACAGCGCCAGCCCCAGGCCGCTGCCGCCCTGCCTGCGCGCGCGGGACTTATCCACCATATAAAACGGTTCGGTCACGCGGGCCAGCTGGTCGGGCGGGATGCCGCAGCCGTGGTCGCGCACCGTAACGGCGACGGTATCGCCCGCCGGGGCCGCCGCAACTTCGATGCGCCCGCCGGGGCCGGCCTTGGCGGCGTTGGTGATCAGGTTGAGCAGCAGGTCACACAAAAGGTCGGCGTCGCCCTGCACCCACAGCCCGCCGGGCGTCTAGGCCACGGCGGCGCCGTTTTGGCGCAAAAGGGGCGCGGCGCTGCGCACGGCCTGGGCGGCGGCCGCGTCCAGGCTGACGGGGCCAAGGGCCAGTTCCTCCTCGTCCAGGTGCAGCAGCTGCAGCAGCTTGCCGGCCAGGTCCTCCAGCCGCTTGGCTTCGTGGTAGATGGCGCCGGCGGCTTCGCGCTGTTCGGCGGGGTCTGGCTGCATGGTGCGCAAAAGGTCCGCGTACCCCAAAATGCCGGTCATGGGGGTTTTCAGCTCATGGGTGAACGCGCCCATAAAATCCTCGCGCTGGCGCACCGAAAGTTCCAGCGCGGCGACTTTTTCCTGCACGGCGGCGGCCATGCGGTCAAAGCTTTCGCTCAGTTCACCGATCTCGTCGCCGGTATGTATGTCGGTGCGCAGGGCGTAGTCGCCGGCGGCCATGCGGCTGCTGGCCCTGGTCAGCAGCGCCAGCGGCCGGGTGAGCCGGTGGGAAAGCGCGGCCGCCACCGCGCCGGCCGCGGCCAGCACGGCGGCTTCCAGCATAAAAAAGCGGCGCAGGCTGCGCGTGCGCGCGGCGAACGCTTCGGTCAGATCAAAGGCGGAATACAGCGTAAGCCCGCCCAAAAGGTCGCTGCGGTAGACCCGCCACACCCGCCCGTCCGCGCGGGTGATGACCGCCTGCCCCGCGCCGGGCAGCTTGCCGGCCCACCCGGCGGGGAAGCTGGAATCGTAGGCCTGTTCCAGCGGGGCGGGGCCTTCCGCCGTGCGCGGCAGCAGCGCGCGCACCTGGTCGGGCGCGCCGCCCAGCCGCTGGCCGAACGCCTGGATGGCCGCGCGGTCCACGGCTTCGCCCTGGCGCAGCAGGGCCAGGACCTCGTTTTCCACCGCGGCGCACACCAGCCCGTGCTGGCCCTGTTCCTGCTGCCCGCTGGAGGAAAGGTGGTCGGTAAAATCGCCGTACAGCAGCGCGCTGCCGCCCAGCGAAAAAAACGCGACCACGACCAGCAGCATACTGCACACCAGTTTTGCCGAAAAGCGCATGGCGGTCCCCCCTGCTAGTCCTCTTTGCGCAGGCGGTAGCCCACGCGGTACACGGTTTCGATCTGATGGTCCTGCCAGCCCAGCTTTTTGCGCAGGCGCTGGATGTGCAGGTCCAGCGTGCGGGTATCGGCCAGTTCCGCGCCCCACACGCGCTCGTACAATACGTCGCGGTACAGCGCCGCGCCGCGGTTGCGCAGCAGCTGTTCCAGCAGCGCGAACTCCCGCGGGGTCAGCTCCACCGGGCTGCCGTCCGCCCGGGTGACGGTGCGGCCCACCGCGTCCAGCGTGACGCCGAACGCCTGCAGCAGCCGCCCGCCGCGGCCGGTGCGGCGCAGCACGGCCTCCACGCGGGCCAGCAGCTCTTCGACCGCAAAGGGCTTGACCAGGTAGTCGTCCGCGCCCAGGCTCAGCCCGCGCACGCGGTCTTTGGTGGTCGTTTTGGCGGTGATAAAAATGACCGGCGTGCCCATGGGCCGCAGGTAGTCCAGCAGCTCGTAGCCGTCCAGCCCCGGCAGCATGATGTCCAGCAGCGCCAGGTCAAAGTCGTGCGCTTCGATCAGGTCGGCGGCGGCCAGGCCGTCGTGCGCCACGGTGCATTCGTAGCCGGCGCGCTTTAAGCTGACTTCGATCAGGCGCGCGATGGTGGCTTCGTCCTCTACGATCAGGATACGGTTCAAAGCGGCATACGCCCCCTTCTCTTTCTCTGGTTCCAGCATAGTTTTTGCTTGTATCTGCTTTGTATCCAAAAAGCAAAAAAGGCCCCCGCGGGGGCCTTTTACGCGCTGGCTCAGCCGTGCAGGGCGCTGCGCAAAGCGGCCAGCAGCTGGTTCTGGTATTCGGGGCTGAAGGTGCCGTGCAGCAGCTTGGGCAGGGCTTCCTCCTGCAGGCGGCGCCAGCTTTCGGCTTCCCGCCCCGGCAGGATGGGCACAAAGGCCACGCCGTTGGCCGCGGCGGCCTGGGCGTCGCCCATGGCGTCGCCCACCATCATGACCTTGCGGCTTTCGTACCCGCAGGCCAGCATGACGGCGATGGAGTTGGCCTTGCTGCCCACCTCCTGGCCAAAGATCACGTCGGCGTGGCGGGCCAGGCCGTAGCGGGTCCATTCGCTTTCGATGGCCGATTCGTTGGCGGCCGAAACGACCGCCACATCGGCCACGGCGTGCAGCTGGCGCAGGCTGGCCTCCACCCCGGGGAAGGGTTCGAACGTGGGTTCCAGCACGCGGATGCGGCGGTTGCAGGCGTTGTTCCATTCCTGCAGTTTGCGCAGCGCCACGCTGCCGGTGCGCACCAGTTCCTGCTGCAGGCTGCCGGTGCGCCGCTCGGTGGCGGTGTAGACCCAGGCGGCGATGTCCTCGGCGCCGGGGACCTCGATGCCGCGGTTTTTGAGCCGGTCGAACACCTGCACCACGCTTTCAAAGCGGGAGATGCCGCGGGTGATGCCGGAAAGGTTGATCTCCTCCCAGGCGGCGGTGACAAAATCGGCCTGATCGTCCAGCGAGAACACGCGGATCAGCTCCGGGCAGAACACCGTGGTGTGCTTGATGCGCACCGTGTCCATCACGCAGCCGTCTGAATCCAGGCAGACCAGAAATTCCCGCCGTTTTACAAAATCCGTCAGCACGCTTGCCATTGCGCCAGGCCCCCTTCACCCGCAAAAGAATCAAAGTCCTTTGTTAATCATACCAGACCCCGCGGCAAAAGCCAAGTACTTTTGTGAAAATAGTCGGTAAAATTTTACGAATTGTCTGTTTTTTTCAGCGAACCATTTGCGATACGGCCCGTTAAGCCTGTTCGCCCAGCGCCTGCCCGATGGGCATATGCAGAACCAGGTCCGCCCGGGCATCGGCCGGGGTGGGCTGTTTGTTGATGACGACCAGCCCGTCGCCGTTAAAGTAGCCCAGCAGCCCCGCCGCCGGGTACACCACCAGGCTGGTGCCGCCCACGATGAGCAGGTCGGCCCGGCGGATGGCGTTGACCGCGCCCTCCAGCACATCGGGGTCCAGGCCCTCCTCGTACAGGACCACGTCCGGCTTGACCAGGCCGCCGCATTCGGTGCAGTGGGGCACGCCGTCGCCGGCCCGGCCAGCCTGCTCGATGAAGTCCACGGGGTAAAATTTGCCGCAGCGCGTGCAGTAGTTGCGCAGCGTAGAGCCGTGCAGCTCAAACACCGCCTTGCTGCCGGCCGCCTGGTGCAGGCCGTCGATGTTCTGGGTGACGACGGCCTTGCACTTGCCCGCGCGTTCCAGGGCGGCCAGGCGCAGGTGGGCGGCGTTGGGCTTTGCGCCGTGGACGATGAGCTTTTCGCGGTAAAAGCGGTAAAATTCGGCCGTGTGCTGCACAAAAAAGCTGTGCGAGAGCATGACTTCGGGCGGGTAGGCGAATTTTTGGTGGTACAGGCCGTCCACGCTGCGGAAATCCGGGATGCCGCTTTCGGTCGAGACGCCCGCCCCGCCGAAAAAGACGATCCGCTTGCTTTTGGCGATCCATTGTTCCAGTTCGGGTACCATGGTGTTGCGCTCCTTTCCCGGTTTACGGTATAATTGTAAAAACGAAAGGCGGTGTGCTTATGCGCGAGATCACAGCGGCGGATGTTTTTGCCCGCCTGCCGCGGCGGGAGGCCGATTCGAACAAGGGCAGCTGCGGCAGCGTGGCGGCGGTGGCCGGGTCCATGGCTTACCGCGGCGCGGCGGCCCTGTGCTGCGAAGGCGCGCTGCGCGCCGGCGCGGGGCTGGTGTACCTGGCCAGCGTGGAGCCGGTGGTGCAGCTGGCGCTGACCCGCACGCCGGAATGCTGCGCCCTGCCCTGCCGCACCGATGCGGACGGCGGCATCCTGGCCGCCGACGCCGCCGCGGTGCGCCAGCGCTTTGCCGAAAAGCCGGCCGCGCTGCTGGCCGGGCCGGGGCTGGGGGTCAGCGCCGGGCGGGTGCTGAACGCCCTGCTTGGCCCCGGCGCGCCGTGGCGCGGCGCGGTGCTGGACGCCGACGCGCTGAACGCCCTGGCCGCCGGCGAGCTGGGCCAGATGCCGTTTTTGCCCGCCGATACCGTATTGACGCCCCACCCCGGCGAGATGGCCCGCCTGCTGGGTTGCGGCGTGGCCGCCGTGCAGGCCGACCGCCCGGCGGCGGCGCTGCGCTGCGCGCGGCGGTTTGGCTGCGTGGCGGTGCTGAAAGGCGCGGGCACGCTGGTGGCCGCGCCGGACGGGCGGCTGTGGCGCAACCCCACCGGCAACCCCGGGCTGGCCCGCGGCGGCAGCGGCGACGTGCTGGCCGGTATGCTGGCCGCGCTGCTGGCGCAGGGGCTGCCGGCCATGGACGCCGCGCTGTGCGCCGTGTGGCTGCACGGCGCGGCCGCCGACCGCTGCGCCGGCCGCACCAGCCAGCTGACCATGCTGCCGCACGATATTCTGGCCGACCTGGCCGACGTTTTGCGGGACGGGGGCTTTTAGCCCTTTTTTGGCCCGCGGTACTGGTGGCGGGAGACCGAGCGCGGCAGCGGGATGCTGCACACGATGGCAATGCCCAGCGCCAGGGCCACGGCTACCTTGAGCGTTTCGACCCCCTTGGCGGCGAACAGGGCCTGTTCGCCCTGCAGCAGGTAGTAGGCGGTGTAGTAGATGCCGGCCCCCGGCACCAGCGGGAAGATGCCGCACAGCAAAAACAGCGTGATGGGCGCTTTGTGCGCAATGGCAAAAAAGCGCGCCAGGCCGGTAAGCGGCAGCGCCGCCACCAGCGTGGCCGCCGGGGGCGTAAGCCCGGCCGCCGTACACAGGATATACACCAACCAGCCGACCGCCCCGGTCAGCCCGCAGGAAAGGAAATGCCGCCGCGGCGCCTGGAACGCCACGGCAAAGCAGATGGTGGCCACAATGGCCGCGCCGAACTGCCACACGCAGCCCAGCGGGGTGAACGGCTGCATCATAACGGCACCCCCAAAAGCGTGTTGGCCGCCAGGTAGGTCAGGGCCACGCCGCAGGCCAGGCAGCCGGCCACCAGCAGCGCGTCGAACAGGCGGATGGTACCGGAAAGGTAATCGGCGTTGATCAAATCGCGGATGCCCATGGTCAGCGCCACGCCGGGGGTAAGCACCATCAGCGCGCCGATGATGGCGTGCGGCGGCTGGTAGCCCGCCCCCCACAGCGGCGCGGCCGCCAGGCACAGCGCCGTACACAGCGCGGCGGCGGCGATATCGGTAACCACCTTGCTCACGCCGCCGCGGCCGAACAGGCCCAGCAGCAGCATGGCGGCCAGGCCGGCCGCAAAGGCGGTGGCGATCTCGGCCGGGCCGCCGCCGAACAGGTAGCCGAAGCAGGCGCTGCCCACCGCCCCCGCCAGCACCGAAAGGCGGGGGCCGTATTCCGGCAGGGCGCGGGCTTCGGCCAGCGCGGCTTCGGCCGCGGGCAGGTCCAGTTCGCCGGCCGCCACCCGGCGGGACAGCGCGTTGACCGCTTCGACCCGGCCCAGGTGGATGCGCACGCGCGGGATATGCCGCACGGCGGAAAGTTCCCCACCCTCGCTTTCGGCCGAAGCAAAAATGCCGTTGGTCAGCACATAGACATGGAAGCCCGCAACCCCCAGGCTGCGGGCCATGATCTCCATGGTATCCTGCGCGCGGAAAACCTCGCCGCCGTTTTCCAGCATGGTCCTGCCCGCTTCCACCACCAGTTCCAAAGCGCGGTCGCTCATAGCCAGCCCCCCTTGGTCATTGGCGGATGTTGTCCCGCACGGCGGCAAAGGCGGGGTCGGTCTTGTACAAATGGCCGGCGATGGCCTCCATCAGCCGGTAGTCGTGCTCGGAATCGATATCGATGATGCCGGTGTCCATCATCACGCTGACGCCGATCTTGCCGCGCCACAGCAGGCCGTCGGTGTTATGGGCCAGGAAATCCCGCGCAAACACGTAGATCGAAGCGTTGACGTCGAACACCTCCGGCGCCTGCTGGCGGCCAGTGAATTCGCTCCGGTTGACCTGCTCGACATGATCCCCCACCGTCTTGACCATATTGAACCACGGGTTGCGGCGCGCTTCGCACACGCTGAACACCAGGTCCAGGTCGGGGCGGCTTTGTTTTTTGGCGTAGGCGTTCGCCACATCGGCGGCGGTGCGCAGCGGGCTGGTGATGTCCAGGTCCATGAGCGCGGTGTACGGCGCGCCGGTCTTTTGCTCCATGCGGCGCAGGCTGTCCTGGTAGACGGCCATTTTGGGCACCCTGTCGCCGCCCAGTTCCGCGCCGCGCGGCAAAAAGACGACTTCCGGGTATTTTTCCGCCACCAGGGCGGCCAGTTCCGGGCTGTCGGTGTTGAGCGCCAGGTCGGCGTGCAGGCCGGGGTTGGCTTTCAGGAACAGTTCGGCGGCGCTGAGCGAATAATAGACCAGCGGATGGCCGCAGAAGGTCTTGAGGTTTTTGTTCTTGAACCCTTTGCTGCCGGCGCGGCCGCAGATGGTGATGAGCAGGCGTTCCCCGTTTTCCATGTTACATTTCCCCCAGTGTCAGTTTTAGTACGTCCAGCGCGGCGGCCGGCGGGTTGACGCTTTGCGGCTGTGCGCCGGCGGCATACTCCAGGAAATAGGCCATCTCGCGCAGATAGCGCGCGTTGACGGGTTCTTCGCAGTGCTGCACCCGCCCGTCCGGCCAGGTGAGCGTGCCGGCGCCGAAATCGGCCACCAGGCTGCCGGCGGGGCCGAACAGTTCCAGCGTGCGGCGGTAGCCGCGGCCGAAATAGTCGAGATGCACCTCGGCCAGCATATGGGGCCAGCGGGCGATATACAGCGATACATCGTCGGAGTCTATCTCCAGCTCGGAATATTTGCCCTTGAGGTTATAAAGGGTGTCCGGCTTGCCGAACAAATCGGCCAGATAGTCCCATTCGTGGATCAGGTCGATGGTCACGCCGCCGCCCAGCGCCTTGTGCGCGCTGTAGACGGTGCGGTAATCGACCCCCGGCCGCCAGTCCGGCAGATAGCTGGAGCAAAGCACCCGCGCGCAGTAGGGAGGCGGCAGTTCGCGCAGCGCGGCCTTGACGGCCAGCATGGTACCGCACCAGCGCATGGGCGCGGCCACATAGGCTTTCTGGCCCGGCGCCAGCAGCTTGGCCAGGTCCAGGCCGGTCTGCCCGGCCGAGACGATGGGCTTTTCGATAAACAGCGCGCCGGCCCGCCCGCGTACCGCGCGCAGGGCGTCGGCGTGCAGGCTGGTAGGGTTGGTGATGAACGCCAGGTCGTACTGCGGCAGGGCGGCCGGGTCATCCGGCGCGGTGAACTGCGCGGTCAGGCGCTCGGCCACGCCGGGGCGCAGCGGGCGCGCCGCATCGCTGCGCAGCGCGTCGGCGCGCAGCGCCAGCCCGCGCTGCGCGCACAGCTCCCCCAGGTTTTGCAAATGGCGCGTGCCGATGGAACCAAGGCCGATAAACAGGGCGGTGAGCATGGGCGTTTCCCCCATTCGTTTTGATCTGTGCGCAGGCGGGCATTTACCCCTGCGCCTGCACCTTATCCATGATGGCGATGGCCGCGCGGTCCTGTTCAAAGCTCCAGCGCGGGGCCTCCTCGCCTTTCAGCACGGCGAAAAAGTTCGCCAGTTCGTCCACATAGGCGTTTTCCACAATGTTGTCGGAATAGCGGCTGTCATGCTCGAAGCTGGCATAGGTATCCACCGGGCGCTTTTCGCCGCCCTTAAATTCGTACAGCGCTTTGGGGTTGCCCTCCCAGAACAGGTGCAGGCCCTCGCCGTAGCATTCAAAGCTGCGCACGGCCTTGGGGCTGACCACATCGGCCGCCAGCACGCCCTGCGCGCCGGAGGCATGGCGCAGCAGCAGGGTGGCGCAGTCCGGGTACGGCAGGCCCAGGTTGCTGATGGTATCGGTGCGCACCGTCACGTCGGCCGGGTCGGCGGGGCCGAAGGCGTCCAGCAGCCAGGGCAGGTCGATGCCCAAGATCTCCCGCACGCCGCCGGTGCGCGCGTTGCCGACAAAGAAGTTTTGGTAGTTTTCCCACGGGTGCCAGTCCGGCAGGTACTGGCCGATGTGGTAGATGTAGTGTACCGGCCGCCCGAACGCCGCGACCTGCGCCTTGATGTACCGGGTCTCGCGCCGGTAGAGCATGGTGGAGGAAAGGAACAGCGGCACGCCTTTTTCGCGCGCCAGGGCCAGGTTGCGGGTATAGCCGTCGTCCACCAGGTTCAGCTCGGTAAAAACGGGCAGGCCGGCTTGCAGCAGTTCGCTGATGATGGCCGCGTGGGACAGCGGCGCGGTGCAGACCAGCGCGGCGTCCGGCCGGGCGGCGGCCAGCGCGGCGGGGATGGAATCGTACGCCGCCGCGACCAGGCCAAGGCGGAGCGCCTCCTCCCGCCGGGCGGGGGCGCTGTCCACCCCGGCGATGGAAAGGGCGGCGTCCAGCCCACGCGCCAGCCGCGCGCGGCGCTTGCCCATGGATCCAAGACCAACAATGAGTAGGTTCATTTCCTTACGACCTCTTTCCGTTCGCATGATAAAGTCCGGGGCCTTACGGGGCGTCGTAAAACGCCTTGGGTTTGGAAAAATCGTATTCCCGCAGGATCCCGGCGATCTTGCCGCTGGTGTCGCCGCCGTTATAGGGGCTTTTGGCCCCCCTGGCTTTGGCGGCAAACGCCGGGGTGAGGGCGGCGCGCAGGGCGGCTTCGATGGCCGGCTGTTCGCCCGCGCAGCAAAGCACGTTTTCGCAGATCGGGCGGCCGGCCTGCCGGCTGCCGATGTTGACGGCCGGCACGCCGAAGGTGGGCGTTTCCACCACGCCGGAGCTGGAATTGCCCGCCACCAGCGCCGCGTACTGCATGGCGGAAAGGTAGCGCCGCAGCCCCAGGCTTTGCACAAAGCCGGCGCGCTGCGGGTGGGCGGCGGCAAACGCCTGCATCACGGCCGTACACGCCGCGCCGCCGGCGTCGGCGTTGGAGCCGGTGATGAGCCAGAACACGCCGGGCACCGCCGCCATGGCGGCGCACAGCGCCCCGGCCTGGGCGGCCGGGTCGGGCGCGCCGGGGGCCGTTTCCGGGTGGAAGGTGACCAGGGCGAACGGCTGCATCAGGTCGAACCCTGTCGAAGCGCACAATTCCTGCCGGCTCATTTTGGGCAGGGTGCGGATGTTTTCGTCCCCCAGGCCGCCCACGCAGAACACCGTGTCCGGCGCCTGGCCCATGCGCACAAGGCGGGCGGCGCTTTCGGCGCAGGAGGGGAAATGCAGCGCCGCCATGTGGGTGATGCAGTGGCGGTAGTATTCATCCGCCGCGCCCAGGGTCACGTCCCCGCCCGAGATGTGGGCGATGGGGACATGGCGCGCGGCGGCCGCGACGGCCACG